>NZ_JBDHZL010000004.1:0-107614 GCF_039811905.1 Nigerium sp.
GATCCCTCGGCGGATCAGGCGAGGGACGCCGCGATCGCGTCGCCGACCTCGCTGGTCGAGCGGCGGGACGTCCGGGAGGCGATGTCCGCGTCGACGGCCGCGTCGATGCGGGCGGCGTCCTCGGGGCGTCCGAGGTGGTCGAGCAGCAGCGCCATCGAGGAGATCGTGGCGGTCGGGTCGGCAATGCCCTGCCCGGCGATGTCGGGCGCCGAGCCGTGCACGGGCTCGAACATCGACGGGTGGGTGCCGCTCGGGTTCAGGTTCGCGGACGCCGACAGCCCGATCCCGCCGGTGATCGCGCCGGCGAGGTCGGTGATGATGTCGCCGAAGAGGTTGTCGGTGACGAGGACGTCGAAGCGCTGCGGGTCGGCGACCATCGCGATCGTCGCGGCGTCGATGTGGAGGTAGTCGGTCTCCACGCCCGGGTACTCGCGGCCGACCTCGGTCACGATGCGGTTCCAGAGCCCGCCCGCGTTGACGAGCACGTTGTGCTTGTGGACGAGCGTCAGCTTGTTCCGGCGGCGGGTGGCCCGCTCGAAGGCGTCCCGGACGACCCGCTCCACCCCGAACGCGGTGTTCACCGAGACCTCGTTCGCGATCTCGTGGGGCGTCCCGGTGCGCACGGAGCCGCCGTTGCCGCAGTAGAGGCCCTCCGTGCCCTCGCGGACGACGACGAAGTCGATCGGCCCGCGACCGGTGACGGCGTCCGACAGGGGCGTCGCCACGCCCGGGTACAGCTTGGACGGCCGCAGGTTGACGTAGTGATCGAACGCGAACCGCAGCTTCAGGAGCAGTCCGCGCTCCAGCAGGCCGCTCGGGATCGCCTTCGACCCCGGCGCCGCGCCGACCGCCCCCAGGACGATCGCGTCGGCGGCGTCCAGCTCACCGAGCACGGAGTCGGGCAGGACCTCGCCGGTCCGCTGCCAGCGCTCGGCGCCCAGGTCGTAGCGGACGTACTCGAACGTGTCCGCGCCGACGGCGGCGTCCAGCACCTTGAGCCCCTCGGCGACGACCTCGGGACCGATGCCGTCGCCCCCGATCACGGCGATGGTCTGCTTCTTCTGCGCATTCTCGTTGGCCACGGCGTCCACCCTATCGAGACGGCTCGTCTTGTCCTGCGGTCCGGGCGTCCGTGGGACGCCGCAGCGGCGCGCGGGGCGTCCGCCGCGACCCGAGACCCAGGACGCGGCGCAGCGCCGCTGAGTATCGTGGCGTTCATGGCCCTGTCGTTCCCACTTCATCCCACCGAGCACCCGCACAGCGACGCCGAGATCGCCGAGATCATGGCCGACCCCGGGTTCGGGCGGTTCTTCACCGACCACATGGCGCTGGCCGTGTGGACGCAGGAAGCGGGCTGGGGCGAGGACGAGGTCGGCCCGTACGGGCCGTTCCAGATCGAGCCCGGCGACGCGGTGCTGCACTACGCGCAGGAGATCTTCGAGGGGTTGAAGGCCTACCGGCATGCGGACGGTTCGGTGTGGCTGTTCCGCCCCGAGCGCAACGCGCGCCGCTTCGCCCAGTCGGCCGAGCGGCTGTGCCTGCCGGTGCTGCCCGAGGAGGACTTCCTGACGTCGGTGCGCGAGCTGGTGAAGGCGGACGTCCGGTGGGTGCCGTCGGGCGAGAAGGAGGAGAGCCTCTACCTGCGGCCGTTCATGTTCGCGGCGGAGAGCTTCCTCGGCGTCCGGGCGGCGCACCGCGTGCAGTACGCGGTGATCGCGTCCCCGGTGGGCCCGTACTTCGCGGGCGGGGTGAAGCCGATCGATATCTGGGTCACCGATGAATACTCGCGCGCCGGCGTGGGCGGCACGGGTGCGGCCAAGTGCGGCGGCAACTACGCGTCCAGCCTCATCGCGCAGCGCGAGGGGTACGAGCACGGGTGTCCGCAGGTGCTGTTCATCGACCAGGGGAACGACCGGGTCGAGGAACTGGGCGGCATGAACGTCTTCGTCATCACGAAGGACGGAGGGCTGCGCACCCCGGCGCTGACCGGCACGATCCTGGAGGGGGTCACGCGCGACTCGATCCTCGCGATGGGGGAGAAGCTCGGGCTGCAGCCCGAGGCGGGCCGTCTTGGCCCGCAGGAGCTGCGCGACGGTATCGAGTCGGGCGAGTTCGTCGAGGCGTTCTGCTGCGGCACGGCTGCGGTGATCAGCCCGATCAGCGGATTCAAGTCCCGTTCCGGAGAGTTTCGGCTCCCCGACGGCGCGCACGACACGACGCTGTCCATTCGTAATGCCATTCTTGATATTCAGTACGGCCGCGCGGAGGACACCTTCGGCTGGATGCACCGCGTCGCCTGACCGCACAGCACGACACGAGGGGCAGCATGGCGAACGCGACGAACAACCAACAAGGCGGCAACACCTGGGTGGGTGTGATCGCGGGAGTCCTGGTCGGCGTCCTGGTGGTCGTCGTCGGGTTCTTGACGATCGTGCCGCGAGGCACGCTGGCGACGCCCTCGCCGTCCCCGAGCGTGACGGAGCCGGCACCGACGACGAGTTCGCCCGCGCCGTCGATGACGGAGACGTCCACGCCCTCCGAGACGCCGACGCCGACGCCCACCGAGACGCCGAGCGACACGGCGTCCCCGTCGCCGACGGACAGTGCGAGCGCCAGCCCGAGCGCGTCCCCGACGGGTCCGGTGGCGGGCGTCGTGACGTCGCTGCCGTCCGGCTCGTACATCGCGGTGATCAAGTCGCTGTACAAGCAGAGCTACACCGGCGAGCAGGCGGTGGCGTACGCCGCCGAGCGCGCGAAGGGCGGGTACACCCCGGTGGCGATCGACGCCGACCAGATCCCCGGCCTGAAGAAGGGGTTCTACGCGATCGGCGTCCCGAATCTGAAGAACTACGCGGAGGTCAAGCAGGCCTGCGCCGGGCTCGGGCTCCCCAACGGGGACAGCTGCTTCCCGCGGACGGTGGGGGGCTAGTCGCGCCCCGTGTGCGCTTCTACCGTACGTTCTCCACACTCTGGTGTGGAGAACGTCACACGGATTCGACTTCTCGAAGGAGTTTCGGTGGGGGGTTCCGGGTGGAGCAGCGCGCGGGTTACACGCCAGCCGATGGCGGGCGTCCGGGGCGTCGGCGGCGGGCGTCCGGGTTCGGCCGGTCCGCCGGGGAGTTCCGGAGGATCGGCGTCCAGATGCTGTGTCACCCTCGTTCTGGTCGTGCGTAAGAGTCGGGCTCGCCGGCTCACCCTCCTCGTCCTCCCGGGATCGCTCACCCCGAGGGACGCCGCCGGCGTCGGCCGCACACGTCCGGTCGTCGGTTCGTTGGTCGTCTGGGGCCTCGTGCCCGGCCGCGGTTCGACACGGCCCAGAGAAGCAGGGACGCCGCGCCGAAACCGGTCACGGCCCCGAAAGGCGTGTCACGTTCTCCACACTAGAGTGTGGAGAACGTCAGGTAGAAACGCCCCTCAGCCGCCCAGCAGCCTCAGGATCAGGAAAATCGCGCCGACGGCGAGCGTGGCCAGCAGACCGATGAAGAACCCGCGGACCGCGTTCGGGCCGAACACCGACGGCCTCGCCGGACGCTGACGCTGCTCGACCTCGCGGTACGCCGGCGCCGCCTCGGCCGTGCTCACGCGCGCGCTCGGGGGCGCGGGGGGCCGCTCGCCGGCGCCCGGACGCTCGGCAGCGGGCGCCACGCGCGTCTCGCCCGCGTCCTGCGGCTCGAGGACGCTGGTGCGCTCGGCGGACGACTCGGGCTCTGCGCCTGTCGCGCCGGCGAACACCTGCGTGGGCGCGTCGGGACGCGTCTCGCCCTGGGGCGCCGGGGCACCCTGGGCCCACTCCTCGTCGGCGTCCCTCTGCTCCTGCGCGCGCCCCTGCTCGCGCACATCGGACGACGCGATCACCTGCGTCGGCGCGTCGGGCGCGGGGGCGGCGTCCTCGGCCCGCTTCTGCTCGGCCGGGATGAGCGGGGTCTCGGGGGAGGCGTCCGCGGGGGGCTCCTCGTCGGTGATCGCCGCGGCCAGCGGCGCGGTGGCGAAGCGGGCCACGCGGGCGTCCGGCTCCTCGATCAGGGCCTCGTGCAACGCGCGCGGGAGCCCGGGCGTCGCGACCGGCGGCACCAAGAACGTCATGGACGCCGACTCGTCGCGCATGTCGAACCGCCCCCACGTCTCGCCGCGCACGACGACGGCGGTCTGCGACACCGTCGTGCGCCGGTTCAGATCGCACACGACCGCGTGATACGGACGGTCGGGGTCGCTGCGCCACACGAGCGCCACGCGGCTGCGCTGGACCAGCAGCGTGCCGAAGTCGAGCTTCTTGCCCGGGACGCCCACCGGCACGAGGTAGCGCACCGGCTCGTCCGTCAGCACGACCGGGCGGAACCGCTCGGCCCCACCCTTGAGCACGTGCCGGGAGAGGTCCACGAACCGCTTCTCGCCTGGCACCAACTCCAGGACGGCGACCACGCCGTCACTGATCCGGTCCGCCAGATCATCCGGCATGGGCCCTCCTCGTCGCTCGCGTGCTACTACACGACCATCCTGCCCAAACGCTACTCGCCCCCGGTGGGACGCCGCTGGCGCGCCCCGCGCGTTTTGCCCGTTTGCCGCCGATATTGGGCCGCTTTCCCAGCATGCGAAACCGGCGGGGCGAGGCCCCGCCGGTTTCTGTGGACGCCCGCTCAGGACGCCTCCGGTCGCGTCGGTTCGGCGCGGCTCAGTTGAGCGCCGCGACCGCGGCGTCGTAGTCGGGCTCCTGCGTGGTCTCGGGGACGAGCTCGGTGTAGACGACCTTGCCCTCGGGGTCGATGACGACCACCGAGCGGGCGTTCAGGCCGGCCAGCGGGCCGTCGAGGAGGCGGGTGCCGTAGTCGTCGGCGAAGGACGACCGGAACGTGGACGCCGTGACGACGTTCTCGATGCCCTCGGCGCCGCAGAAGCGGGCGAGCGCGAACGGGAGGTCGGCCGACGCGCAGACGACGGTCGTGTTGTCGAGCCCCGCGGCGAGCTCGTTGAAGCGCCGCACGCTCATCGCGCACACGCCCGTGTCGACGCTGGGGAAGATGTTCAGCACGACGCGGCGTCCGGCGTAGTCGCCGAGGGAGACGTCGGAGAGATCGGCGCCGGTGAGGGTGAAGTCGGGGGCCGCGGCACCGACGGACGGCAGGTCGCCGACGGTGTGCACCTGGGTGCCTTTGAAGAGAGTTTCAGCCATACCTGGTTTCTAGCACGGAAGACCAAGGCCGTCGACGGATGCCCTGGCCCGTATCGCCTCGCGGTCAGGCGAGGCCCAGGTACTGCTCGAGCGTCATCTTCGAGTTCGGGCCGAATCGCGCCGCGACGGCGGTGCCGACGTAACGCAGGTGCCAGGGTTCCCAGCCGATGCCGGTGATCTTCTGCGTCCCCTTCGGGTACCGGACGATGAAGCCGAACGTGTGGGCGTTGCGGGCGATCCACGCCGACTGCGGCAGCCGCGCGAAGGCGTCCCCGCGGTGCCGGCCGTCCCAGACGTCGAAGGCCAGGCCGGTCTGGTGCTCGCTGGCTCCGGCGGGCGCGTAGTAGGTGTCCGCGTAGGCGCGCGGGGGGGGGTAGCGGGCGACGGCTCGCCGATAGGACGCCGCCTGCGTGGCATAGCTGCGGTACCCCGAGCGGATGGTCAGGGTGAGCTTCTTCTGGCGTGCCGCGCGCAGGAGGCGGGTCGCGGCGGCGTAGACGTCCGGACGCAGGCCGTAGGGACGCCGCGCCCACGCCGGGCGGTACCGGCTCGAGACCCGGTGGGCCTTGCTCACGACGATGATCCCGCCGACGGTGTAGGGCTGGTCCAGGCGGCGTCCGGTGCGGGTGTCCTTCGGCGGGGTCGCCGCGGCGGCCCGGACGGCGGAGGGCGCGGACGCCGCCGCGCGGGGAGCGGGCACGGATGCCGCCGAGGGCGCGGCGAGCGCGATCGTGGCGAACGGGCCGGCCAGGAGGGCGGTGGCGAGGGCCGCGGCCGACGTGACGACCCGCGCGGGGGTCGAGGCGTGAGGCGTCCACATGATGGGGACGCTAGTCGCTAAATAGGGGAGGATGTCGCCGGGTTGCAGGGTGGATGGAGGGCCGCACCTCTGCGGGTCCACCGGAACCGACGGCGCGCCGGCACGCGGCCGACCCACCGGAACTGACGGCGCGCCACCACGCACCGACCCGGATCCGGCCCGGTGAGACCCCGGCCGCTCCGGTTAATCGCGACTATGCTGCCCAGCGGCCCGGAGCGGCTTAGCCGCGCCCTCCCATCGCGTGCCGGAACCCCCTCCGGATGCTGACCCATACTTCGACCCGAAGGTGAGCCGAATGAACACCCTGACCGCCGCCGCGCCCCTGCGCACCCTGACCGCCCCGCCCGACGTCTTCCACGTCTACGACACCACCCTGCGCGACGGCGCGCAGCAGGAGGGTCTTCGCCTCACGGTTCAGGACAAGCTGCGCATCGCCCGCGCCCTGGACGACTTCGGCGTCACCTTCATCGAGGGTGGCTGGCCGGGGGCCAACCCCAACGACACCGCGTTCTTCGCGAAGGCCGCCGCCGGCGAGCTGGAGCTGAAGAACTCGACCCTCGTCGCGTTCGGCGCGACGCGTAAGGCCGGCGGGAAGGCGTCCTCCGACCCGCTGACGCGAGCCCTACTGGACGCCCAGACCCCCGTCATCACGCTGGTCGCGAAGAGCCACGACGAGCACGTCTTCCGCGCGCTGAACACCACGCTGGAGGAGAATCTCGCGATGGTGAGCGACACGGTGAAGTTCCTCACGAGCGAGGGGCGCCGCGTCTTCGTCGACTGCGAGCACTTCTTCGACGGGTTCCGGGCGAACTCCGACTACGCGCTGGAGGTCGTCCGGACGGCCGCCGACGCCGGCGCCGAGGTCGTCATCCTGTGCGACACGAACGGCGGGATGCTGCCGAGCTGGATGACCGAGGTCGTCAGCGCGGCCGGGCAGGTCGGCGTCGACCTGGGCATCCACTGTCACAACGACACCGGCTGCGCGGTCGCGAACACCCTCGCCGCCGTCGACGCGGGCGTCATGCACGTGCAGGGCACGATCAACGGCCACGGCGAGCGCACCGGCAACGCCGACCTCATCACGACGGTGGCGAACCTGCAGCTCAAGTACGGCTGGAGCCTCCTGCCGACCGGCGGCCTGGAGAAGGCGACGACCGTCTCGCACGCGGTGGCGGGCATCACGCACGTCCAGGTGAACAGCCGGCAGCCGTACGTCGGCCAGTCGGCGTTCGCGCACAAGGCCGGGCTGCACGCGTCCGCGATCAAGGTGGACGCGAACCTCTACCAGCACACCGACCCCCGGCTCGTCGGCAACGACATGCGCATGCTCGTCTCCGACATGGCCGGCCGGGCCAACATCCAGCTGAAGGGCAGCGAGCTCGGCTACGACATCGCCGACCGCGAGCTGGCCGCGCGCGTGACCGACACGGTGAAGCAGCGCGAGATGGAGGGCTACAGCTACGAGTCCGCGGACGCCTCGTTCGAGCTGCTCCTGCGCGAGCAGCTCGGCCTGATGGAGGACCCGTTCGAGGTGCAGCGCTGGCGCGTGTGGACCGGCGACGAGGTGAACGAGGCCGGCGAGGACTCCGAGGCGATCGTCAAGGTCTCCGCGAAGGGCCGCACGCAGGCGCTCGCGGGCGAGGGCCAGGGGCCGCTCAACGCGCTCGACCAGGCGCTGCGCTCGGCGCTGACCGTGCCGTACCCGCCGGTGGAATCGTTCGAGCTCGTGGACTACCGCGTCCGCATCCTCGATCAGGGCCACGGCACCGACGCGATCGTCCGGGCGCTGCTCGACATGACGGACGGCGCCCGCACCTGGACGACCGTCGGCGTCGGCACGAACGTCATCGAGGCGTCCTGGGAGGCGCTGATGGACGCCTACCGCTGGGGTCTGATCGAGCGCTGACGGCTCCGGCAGACGGCCCGCCCGGGCGTCCGGACGATCCGGGCGGTGGGGTAGCCTGAGCGGCACCTCACCGCCCTTTCGCGACGCCCAGGAGCACCGCCATGAGCACCCCCGACAGCCCCGACATCCGCGTGGGGGACGCCGAGCGCGAGCGCGCGGCGTCGGTCCTTCAGGACGCGGCGGCCGAGGGACGCCTCACCCTCGATGAGCTGGACGCCCGGCTCGGCCAGGCCCTCGGCTCGCGGACGCGCGGCGAGCTGCGGAGCCTCCTGGCCGATCTGCTGGGCGCCGACGACATCGACGAGTTGCTGACCGGCCGCCAGGAGCGGGCGCGGCTCGCCCGCGCCCAGGCCGGCCCGGGCCACTCGTGGGAGGATCCGCTCGTCATCACCGCGAAGTGGGACAACGAGCGCCGGCTCGGCGCCTGGGAGGTGCCGCCGTTCCTCGAGCTGAACGCGGTCGCGGCCGACGTGAAGCTCAACTTCACGGACGCCCGCCCGCTGTCGCTCCTCATCGACGTCGTGATCGTCGGGGGAGCGGGGGACACGGTGCTGATCCTCCCGTCCGGCTGGGGAGCGGATACGTCCCGCCTCGAGAAGGGCATGGGCGGCGTCAAGAACCAGGTGGAGGCCAAGGCCGCGCAGGGGTACCCGCAACTCGTCATCCGCGGACGCGGGTCGCTCGGCACGATCAAGGTCCGCTACCCGACCGGCTTCGACACCTGGCAACTCGAGCGCCATCGGACGAAGTCCCGCCCGCCGAAGCCCTGAGGGCGTTTCTACCTGACGTTCCGCACCCCCTGGTGTGGAGAACGTCACACGCCCGGGGGCGTACGCCCCCCCGCACCGACGCAGGACCGAGGATGTGCGAAGCGCGAGCGGGCTGCCCTCAGTCGATCCGCTCCAGCACCACCGGCCCCCGGGACGCAGGCTCCGGCGAGATCGTCACCGCTCCCTCCAGCGCTGCCCGCGCGCGCTCGATGCGCTCGGGTGTGTCGGTGTGGAGCGTGAACAGCACGTCGCCGGCGCGCACCCGCTCGCCCACGGACGCCGCCCACGTCACCCCGGCGGCCGCCTGCACGGGGTCCTCCTTACGGGCCCGGCCCGCGCCCAGCCGCCACGCGGCCAGGCCGACGGCCATGGCGTCCATGCTCGCGATCCAGCCGTCCGCCTCCGCCCGGACGGTCTCCGTGTGCCGCGCGCCGGGCAGCGGGGCGTCCGGGTCGCCGCCCTGGGCGGCGATCATGCGCCGCCAGACGTCCATCGCCCGCCCGGACGCCAGCGCCGCGGCCGGGTCGGCGTCCACTGCGGCGGCCGCCAGCATCTCGGACGCCAGCGCGAGCGTGAGCTCCACGACGTCCGCGGGCCCGCCGCCGGCGAGCACCTCCACCGACTCGGCGACCTCCACCGCGTTGCCGGCCGACCGGCCGAGCGGGGCGCTCATGTCGGTCACGAGCGCGACGGTCGTGACGCCCGCCGCCGCCCCGAGGCCGACCATCGTCCGGGCGAGCTCGCGGGAGGCGTCCAGGGTCTTCATGAACGCGCCCGCGCCCGTCTTGACGTCGAGCACGAGCGCGCCCGTGCCCTCGGCGATCTTCTTGCTCATGATGGACGACGCGATCAGCGGGATCGCCTCGACCGTGCCCGTGACGTCCCGCAGGGCGTACAGCTTCTTGTCGGCGGGAGCCAGCCCTGACCCGGCGCCGCAGATCACCGCCCCGACGTCCTCGAGCTGGGCGAGCATCTCCTCGTTCGACAGCATCGCCCGCCACCCCGGGATCGCCTCCAGCTTGTCGAGCGTGCCGCCCGTGTGGCCGAGCCCGCGTCCGGACAGCTGCGGCACCGCCACCCCGCACGCCGCGACGAGGGGAGCCAGCGGCAGCGTGATCTTGTCGCCGACCCCTCCCGTGGAGTGCTTGTCGGCCGTCGGCCGCGACAGCCCGGAGAAGTCGAGGCGCTCCCCGGTGTCGATCATCGCCCGCGTCCAGGTGGGCAGCTCGCGGGCGTCCAGCCCCCGGAAGAAGATCGCCATCGCGAGCGCCGACATCTGCTCGTCGCCGACATCGCCGCGCGTGTAGGCGTCGATCAGCCAGCGGATCTCCTCGTCGGCGAGGACGCCGCCGTCGCGCTTGCTGCGGATCAGGTCGACCACATCGTACGAAGCCATGGCGGCAGTATGGCAAACCGGACGCCCGCGGAGTCCGGTTGCCTTCACCGGGGTCAGAACGTCGAGGTGTCGATGACGAACCGGTACCGGACCTGGCTCTTCACCACCTTGTCGTACGCCTTCGTGATGTCGCTGCCGGCGATGATCTCCACCTGCGGCGCGAGGCCGTGCTCGGCGCAGAAGTCGAGCATCTCCTGCGTCTCGGCGATGCCGCCGATCATCGACCCGGCCAGCACCTTGTTGCCGTCGGCGAGCGCCCCCAGGTGCAGCTTGCTGGGCTTGTCGGGCAGGCCGACGTCGGCCAGGACGCCGCCGGGCTTCAGCATGCCGATGAACGCCCCCAGGTCGGAATCGGCCGCGATCGTGCACAGCATGAGGTCGAACTCGCCGCGGAGCACCATCGCGGTGCGCTTGTTGCTCATCGCGTAGTAGTGGGACGCTCCGAACGTACGCCCGTCGGCTTCCTTGCTCATCGTCTGCGAGAGGACGGTCACCTCGGCGCCCATCGCCGCGGCGATCTGGACGCCCATGTGCCCGAGCCCGCCCATCCCGATGATGGCGACCTTCGTGCCGGGGCCCGCGCCCCAGCGCTTCAGCGGCGCGTACGTCGTGATGCCGGCGCACAGCAGCGGCGCCGCCTTCTCGAAGGGGATGGAGTCGGGGATGCGGAGCACGTAGTCCTGCTCGACGGTGATGCCCTGGGAGTAGCCGCCCTCGGTCGGCTTGCCGTCGCGGCCGATGGACGCGTACGTGAAGACGGGCGGCTCGGTCGTGCTTGTGCAGAACTGCTCCTGCCCGGCGCGGCACTGCTCGCAGGCGCCGCAGGAATCGACGAAGCAGCCGACGCCCACCTTATCGCCGACCGCGAACTTCGTGACCTCCGACCCCACCTTGGTGACGATGCCGGCGATCTCGTGGCCCGGCACGAGCGGGAACCGGGTCGGCCCCCACTCCTCGCGCGCGGTGTGGATGTCGGAGTGGCAGATGCCCGCGTACTTGATGTCGAAGTAGACCTCGGTCGGGCCGGGCTCGCGGCGGGTGATGGTCGTGGGGTGGAACTTGCAGCGCTTGTTGTCGGTCGCGTAGGCGAGCACGTCGGGCACGGAGGCTCCTTCGGTGGCGGCGGCCCCGCCGGGCCCGGAGGCGGGCCGGTCCGGCCGCGGACGGGCGGTGTCGCGTCAACCCTACGTGGCTCCCCGCTCAACGAAGCCGCCGCTAGGGTGGGCCCATGCGTATTGCTCGGTTCGTGTCCGGTG
Source organism: Nigerium sp. (assembly GCF_039811905.1). Classification (NCBI taxonomy): domain Bacteria; kingdom Bacillati; phylum Actinomycetota; class Actinomycetes; order Propionibacteriales; family Propionibacteriaceae; genus Nigerium; species Nigerium sp. The sequence goes on from NZ_JBDHZL010000004.1 coordinate 11,316, forward strand.
ACAACCCGGCCTATGGCGTCGTCGAATTGGCTCAGGACAACGGGGATCACCCCGAGACGATCAGCGTCCTGAACGGCGACCCGCTGGCCGGGGCGGTGAACTTCACGGGGGAGCGGTTGGCCCTCGACGACGTCCGGCTGGTCGCGCCGGTCATTCCGCGCAGCAAGATCGTCGCGGTGGCGCGCAACTACGTCGCCCACGCCGATGAGCTGGGCAACGACGTCCCCGACGTGCCGATGGTGTTCCTCAAGCCGAACACGTCGGTCGTCGGCCCCGGCGAGCCGATCGTGTACCCGCGGCTCAGCTCGGCCGTCGACCACGAGGGCGAACTCGCCGTCGTGATCGGGCGCATCTGCAAGGAGGTGCCGGTCGAGCGGGCCCACGAGGTGATCTTCGGCTACACCTGCGCGAACGACGTGAGCGCGCGCGACCTGCAGAAGTCCGACGGCCAGTGGGGCCGCGCGAAGGGCTTCGACACGTTCTGCCCGCTCGGCCCCTGGATCGCCACGCACCTCAGCCTCGAGGAGGCCGGCGACCTCGAGGTCGCGGTCACGATCGAGCGGGGCGGCGAGGTGCTGGAGCGGCAGCGGGCGTCCACGGCGCTCATGGTGCGCTCGATCGCCGAGATGGTCTCGTTCGTGTCGGCGTTCACGACGCTGCTGCCCGGCGACGTGATCCTCACCGGGACGCCGGCGGGCGTCGGCCGGATCGAGCCCGGCGACGTCGTCCACGTCGACATCGAGCAGATCGGACGCCTGTCGAACCCCGTCGTCGCCCAGGACGCCTGACCGGTGGGACGCCTCGAGCAGGCCTGGGCGACCGAGGACGTCCCGGCCGATGTCGACTACGCCCGCGTCCTGGCGACGCGGAACGCGACGCCGCTGCAGTCGCTGCTGGGGGTCGGCCTGGGCATCGTCACCTACCTGACGTTCGCCCCGATCGTCACGCAACTGCTCGCGCTGGGGTACTGGCAGGCGTCCGGGGCGCCGGGCGCGTTCGCGGACACGTACCGGCGCCTCGTCGGCTACGAGGTGCCCTTCGGGATGAGCGCGGTGCAACTCGGCATCTCGACGCTCATCCCGATCTCGCTGGCGCTCGTGCTGTTCGTGCACCGCGTCCGTCCGGCGTACCTGCTGTCGGTGCGTCCGGGGATGCGGTGGGGCTTGCTGGGCATCATGGTGGGGGTCGCGGCGGTGACGCTGAACGGCGTCCTGCTCGTGCAGCACCTCGCCAGCGGCGGAGGGCTCACCGTGACGCCGCAGCGCGACCTGCTGTGGTTCATGATCGCGTGCCTGCTGACGTCGCCGATCCAGGCGGCGGCGGAGGAGCTGTTCTTCCGCGGCTACCTCATGCAGGCGCTGGGAGCGCTCGTGCCCAACCACTGGTTCGGCATCGTGACGTCGGCGGCGATCTTCGCGTTCTTCCACGGCGTCCAGAATCCGTGGCTGTTCGCGGACCGCTTCGCCTTCGGCGTCCTCGCCGGCTGGCTCGTCGTGAAGACCGGCGGACTGGAGGCCGGCATCGGCGCGCACATCGTGAACAACGTGTGCGCGTTCCTGTACGCCGGGCTCTCGACCGGCATCGCCGAGCTCAAGGCGCTGCAGCAGATCGGGTGGGCCCAGGCCGTGGGCGACATCGCGATGTTCGGCGTGTACGCGCTGGCCGCCTGGCTGGTGGCGCGGCGGATCGGCGTCCGGACGCACACGGACGCCGGCCGGCGTCCGGCGGGGCGTTCGCGGAACCGCTCGGTTTGAGTGGGACGCCGCGGGTGCAGTAGAGTGGTCGCTCGCTGGCCGGGAGGTCAGCGATTCTGTGTGACGGGGCTTCCCGCGCACGCAGATGCCAAAGGGGTATGGGGTAATTGGCAGCCCGCCGGATTCTGGTTCCGTCAGTCTAGGTTCGAGTCCTAGTACCCCTGCCAGGGACGATTGGCCGGGCACCGCAGGTGTTTGCTAATCTTCTCGGGCGCCAAGGCGCCGCTAGGGCCCCGTTGTGTAGCGGCCTAGCACGCCGCCCTCTCAAGGCGGTAGCGCGGGTTCGAATCCCGTCGGGGCTACGAGGTGAACGGCCTAGTCAGACGAAAGTCGGCTAGGCCGTTCGTCGTGTCTGGGGATGCGTCATCCTGCGGTGCGGCGTCCGGGAGCGGGCAGGGCGGCCGGGGCCCGGTGGGAGCGCCGCAGACGGGACGCCGTCCGCCCACCCTGACTGGCTCGTTCTCGATCGGGACGCGCGAGCGGGTGTCCGCTCGGGGGCGTCTCCCGGGAACCGGCCTGTCAGGGTCGCCCGCGGGATGGCCGCGACGACGTGTTCGAGGCGTCTACGAGAACCTCGCCGCAGGGGCGATTCCTTCACATTCATGCATAGAACATTATTGATTCGCCCGTCACTTATCGGCCGAACTGTGAAGGACTAGGGGAATCCACGCGGACGCGGCCCGTGGTCCGGTCTGCCGTCGGCTACAGTGAGCGGTCTCAGGGACAGGATGTCGCGATGTTTGGGCAATCTCCCGGCGTGTGACGCGGTGTTGCGCCATCTGTTCGTTACATTAGCCTCATGCACCTCAAAAATTGGGCTACTGGTGTCGCTATCCCTCTGCTGACGATGGGCGGTGCGCTGTTGTGCGCTGCTCCTGCCGACGCGGCCCCGGCCGTGACGAGCTCGACCTCCCTCCATTCGACGTCGTTCAACTCGACGTCCTTCAACTCGACCTCGTTCCATTCGACGTCGTTCAACTCGGTGTCCTTCCGGTCCGTGTCGTTCGGCGCCTCGACGGGCTCGGTCTCGTTCGGGCAATCGCCCGACTCGGTGTCGTTCCGCTCCGTCTCGTTCGGGCAATCGCCCGACTCGGTGTCGTTCCGCTCCGTCTCGTTCGGGCAGTCGTCCGACTCGGTGTCGTTCCGGTCGGTGTCGTTCTGATCGGTCGTCCCTGACGCCAGCCCGAGCCGGCCCTCGCGAGGAGGCCGGTTCCGCACGACGGTGTGCGAGGCTTCAACTCGTCGACATCATGCACGTGCCCCCAGACCCGCCCTCGCGGCGGCGTCAGGGGGCACGATGGGTTCAGCCTTCGCCGCCGCTGCGGCGCAGCACCTCGGAGAGGCGGTCGGCCGCGGCCATGACGGCCGGGGCGTGGAGGCGTCCGGGCTGGCGCGACAGCCGCTCGATCGGGCCCGACACGGACACCGCCGCGATGACCTTGCCGGACGGCGAGCGCACCGGCGCAGACACGGACGCCACGCCCGGCTCGCGCTCGGCCACGGACTGCGACCAGCCGCGCCGCCGAACGGTCGCCAGGGCGACCGCCGAGAACGAGGCCGCCGACAGCCCGCGCTGAATGCGCTCCGGATCCTCCCAGGCCAGCAGGACCTGGGCCGCCGAGCCGGCGCTCATCGTCAACTGCGTCCCCACCGGGATCGTGTCCCGCAGCCCGGACGGACGCTCGGCCGCGGCCGCGCACACGCGCAGATCGCCCTGCCGCCGGAACAGCTGGGCCGACTCGCCGGTGATGTCGCGCAGTCGGTTAAGCACGGGCCCGGCCGTCGCCAACAGGCGATCCTCGCCCGCCGCGGCGGCAAGCTCGGTCAGCCGCGGCCCGAGAACGAAGCGCCCCTGGAGATCGCGGCTCACGAGGCGGTGATGCTCCAGCGCGACGGCGAGACGGTGCGCGGTGGGCCGGGCGAGCCCTGTCGCGCTCACGAGGCCGGCCAGCGTGGTCGGTCCCTGTTCGAGGGCCGTCAGTACCAGTGCGGCCTTATCGAGGACGCCGACTCCGCTTGAACTGTCCATAGGATGATATTGCCGTCTCGAATCATGACATGCAAATCCATAATGGACGGTGGAACGCGGCGCGCCGCTTGGGATGCGCCTGTTCGACGACCGTAATCGAAGGAGACACGATGGGGAAGACCCTCAGTGACAAGGTGTGGGAGAGCCACGTCGTCCGGAGCGCCAGCGGCGAGCCCGACCTGCTCTACATCGACCTCCACCTCGTGCACGAGGTCACCAGCCCGCAGGCTTTCGACGGGCTCCGACTCGCGGGGCGCCCCGTGCGCCGCCCCGACCTGACGCTCGCGACGGAGGATCACAACACGCCCACCGAGAACATCGGCCTGCCGATCGCCGACCCCGTGAGCCGGCTCCAGGTCGACACGCTGCGCAAGAACGCGGCGGAGTTCGGCGTCCCGATCCACTCGCTCGGCGACAAGGACCAGGGCATCGTGCACGTCGTCGGCCCGCAGCTCGGGCTGACCCAGCCGGGCATGACGATCGTCTGCGGCGACAGCCACACCTCGACCCACGGCGCCTTCGGGGCGCTGGCGTTCGGCATCGGCACCTCGGAGGTGGAGCACGTCCTCGCGACGCAGACCCTGCCGCAGACCCCGGCCAAGCGCATGGCCGTCAACGTGAACGGCACGCTGCCCGCCGACGTCACGCCGAAGGACGTCGTGCTCGCCCTCATCGCCAAGGTCGGCACGGGCGGCGGCCAGGGCTACGTGGTGGAGTACCGCGGCACCGCCATCGAGAACATGTCGATGGAAGGGCGCATGACGATCTGCAACATGTCGATCGAGTGGGGCGCCAAGGCCGGCATGATCGCCCCCGACGAGACGACGTTCGCGTACGTGCAGGGGCGTCCGAACGCGCCCCAGGGCGCGGAGTGGGACGCCGCCCTCGCCTACTGGAAGACGCTCTACACCGACCCCGACGCCGTCTTCGACGCCGAGGTCGATCTGGACGCCGACCAGCTCACCCCCTTCGTCACCTGGGGCACCAACCCCGGCCAGGGCGCCGGGCTGGGGGAGACGGTCCCCGACCCGACGAGCTTCGACGACCCGGACGCCCGCTCGGCCGCCGAGCGCGCCCTCACCTACATGGACTTGGCCGCCGGCACGAAGCTGCGCGACATCCACGTCGACACCGTGTTCCTCGGCTCGTGCACCAACGGCCGGATCGAGGACCTACGGCTGGCGGCGTCCGTCATCAAGGGTCGCCGCGTGGCCGGCGACGTCCGGATGCTCGTCGTGCCGGGGTCGGCGCGCGTGCGAGCCCAGGCCATGGACGAGGGCCTCGACAAGGTCTTCACGGACGCCGGCGCCGAGTGGCGCGAGGCGGGCTGCTCGATGTGTCTCGGCATGAACCCCGACCAGTTGAAGCCGGGGGAGCGGTCGGCGTCCACGTCGAACCGCAACTTCGAAGGCCGCCAGGGCAAGGGCGGCCGCACCCATTTGGTGTCGCCGGCCGTCGCCGCCGCGACGGCGATCCGCGGCACCCTCAGCTCGCCCGCGGACCTGTAAGGAGCCCTGCCATGGACAAGTTCACCTCCCATACCGGCGTCGCGGTGCCGCTGAAGCGCAGCAACGTCGACACCGACCAGATCATCCCGGCGGTCTACCTCAAGCGCGTCACGCGGACCGGCTTCGAGGACGGCCTCTTCGCCGCCTGGCGCGGCGATCCCGCCTTCGTGCTGAACCAGGACGCCTACGCGTCCGGTTCGATCCTGGTCGCGGGGCCCGACTTCGGCACCGGTAGCTCGCGCGAGCACGCCGTCTGGGCGCTGCAGAACTACGGCTTCAAGGTCGTGATCGGCAGCCGGTTCGGCGACATCTTCCGGGGCAACTCGGGCAAGGCCGGCCTGCTCATCGCGACCGTCGGTCAGGACGTCGTCGAGCAGCTCTGGGCGATCGCCGAGGCGACGCCGGGCATCGAGTTCACCGTCGACCTGCCCGCGCGCACGATTGTCGCGGGTGACCAGACGTTCACCTTCGCCATCGACGACTACACGGCGCACCGGCTGCTGAACGGCCTGGACGACATCGGCATGACCCTCCAGCACGAGGACGACATCGCCGCGTTCGAGGCGTCCCGGCCGTCGTTCAAGCCGACCACGCTGCCGGTGTTGGTCGCCGACTGACTCCCCCGGACATTCCGGTATCACGCCCAGTGAAGCGGCAGTCGCCGCCTGGGTGAGGGCCCTCACCTGCCTGGGTGAGGGCCCTATCAGCACCCGCCCGCCGGGGGGTAGTCTGGAACGTCAGGATTGATTTCGCGGTCTCTCCGCCGCGGGATAGGTTGGTACGACCCGGGCGCGACGGTGCGCCGGGAAGGGGGAGCGCCATGAACAAGACGGCGTTCACCAAGGCGTTGGCGAGCAGGTTCGACGGCAACGTTGCGGAGGCTGGTCGGGCTCTCGATGCTGTCTTGGAGACGATCGTGCAGCAGACGGCGGCCGGCGAGAAGGTGTCGCTGACCGGCTTCGGGGTGTTCGAGCGGGTGCACCGCTCGGCGCGCATGGTGCGCAACCCCGCGACGGGGAGCCGCACACCGAAGGACGCGATGTTCGTCCCCCGGTTTCGAGCCGGGCTGCTGTTCAAGCGGGCCGTCGAGGGCGCCGCGGAGTCGAACTCCTCGCAGCAAGGGATGGGTGTCGGCGAGCGGGCGTGAGGGCGTCCGGCGCTGAGAGGGTTCGTTCGGGCGTGGGGGCGGTGAGCGCTCCCGCCCTCAGGGCAGGCGGGCGCGGAGGCGTCCGTCGTCGTCGGTGACGATCACGATGCGCTGGCCCGGGCGCAGGGTGCGCAGGCCGACCAGGGCGTCCGTCGGCAGCGTGAGCGGCCGGCCGGCGTCGTCGACCGCGGCCCAGCCGTCGGGGCAGGGCCCTTGGGCGGTCGCGGGGAACTCGCGGGCGGGCGTCCGAGGGGTCATGGCGCGATCGTAGCGGGGGCGGCGTTGGCTGCCGCGGCGGGGGCGTCCGGGCACTAGATTGGTCCCCGGGCGTCCGTGCCGGGCGGGCGCGTGACAGAGACGGAGCATCCATGTCTGAAGCCCCACGCACCCGCGTCGCCGTCATCTTCGGCGGCGTCAGCTCGGAGCACGACGTGTCCTGCCTGACCGCGGGCGGGGTGACCCGCGCGATCGACGAGGATCGGTTCGAGGTCGTGGGCGTCGGCATCACCCCGTCGGGCCGCTGGGTGCAGGTGACGACCGACGAGATGAAGGCGCTCGACATCGTCGACGGCCGGCTGCCGCGGCTGGGGGAGGATCGTCCGGAGGCGTTCGTCCTGCGAGCCGGCGGCGAGGGCGGCGGCACGATCGCGACCCGGGAGGGCGACCGGCTCGTGAACGAGCGGGCGTTCGACGTGGCGTTCACCCTGCTGCACGGCCCGTTCGGCGAGGACGGCACGGTGCAGGGCCTGTTCGAGATGCTCGGCGTGCGGTACGTGGGCTCGGGCGTCCCGGCGTCGGCGAACAGCATGGACAAGGACATGATGAAGCGGCAGCTGGCCGGGGCATCCCTGCCGATCGCCGACTGGGTGACGATCACGTCGCTCCAGTGGGCGCAGAATCGCGAGGACTGCGAGCGCCGGGCCGGCGAGCTGACGTTCCCGGTCTACGTGAAGCCCGCCCGCGGCGGCTCCAGCGTGGGCATCAGCCGGGTCGACGACCCGTCGGGCCTCGCGGCGGCGATCGAAGAGGCGCACCGGTGGGATCCGAAGGTCATCGTCGAGAACGGTGTGCTCGGGGCCCGCGAGGTGGAGCTGGCGGTGCTGGGCACCAACGGCGGGCGTCCGCGGGTGTCGATCGCGGGCGAGATCGTCATGCACACCGACGACGCGTTCTACGACTACGAGGCGAAGTACACCCCCGACGACGCGACGGTGACGCTGGCGATCCCGGCCGACGTGGACCCGGCCACGCTCGCCCGGCTGCAGGAGGTCGCGGCGGCGACGTTCGAGGCGATGGAGTGCGAGGGGCTCGCGCGGGTCGACACGTTCGTGACGGCCGACGGGCAGGTGTGGGTGAACGAGCTGAACACGATGCCGGGCTTCACGCGGACGTCGATGTATCCGAGCCTGTGGGCGGCCTCCGGCATCGGGTATGCCGACCTCATCGCCGAACTGATCCAGCTCGCGCTGGATCGTCCGCTCGGGCTGCGCTGATGGCGGGGCCCACGGTCGCGGACGCCGGTGAGTTCGGCCTGATCGGCGAGATCGTCCACGGCCTCGACCTGCCGCTCAGCGTGCCGGTGGGGCCGGGGGACGACTGCGCGGTGTTCTCGCCGCGGGGCGACGTGGCCGTCTCGACCGACGCGATGGTCGAAGACGTGCACTTTCGCCGCGTGTGGTCGGGCCCCCACGACGTGGGGCGCAAGGCGGTCGCGTCGGCGATGGCCGACGTCGAGGCGATGGGCGCGACACCCGTCGGCGTCGTGCTGAGCCTCACCGTGCCGCCGGCGCTGGAGGCGGCCTGGGTCGCCGAGTGCGCGAGCGGCGTCAAGGAGGAATGCGCGGCGTGCGGGGCGTCCCTGCTGGGCGGGGACGTGACGCGCGGGGAGAGGATCGCCCTGGTCGCGACCGTGTTCGGCGATCTGGCCGGACGCCCGCCGGTGCTGCGCTCCGGCGCGCGCGCGGGCGACGTCGTCGCCTACATCGGACGCCTCGGCATGGCCGCCGCCGGGCTCGCCGTGCTGAGCCGCGGGTTCCGGTCGCCGGGGGCGGTCGTGAAGGCGCACCGCGTCCCCGAGCCCCCGTACGGGCAGGGGGCGACGGCGGCCGTCGCCGGGGCGTCCGCGATGATCGACTGCTCCGACGGGCTCGTGGCCGACCTCGGGCACGTGGCGGAGGCGTCCGGGGTGACGATCGAGATCGACACCGCCGCGTTGGAGGTGTCCGAGCCGCAGCGCACGGTCGCCGCCGCGATCGGCGGGGGCGACCCGCTCACCTACCTGCTGGGCGGCGGCGACGATCACGCGCTCCTCGCCACGTTCGCGCCCGCCGACGTGCCCGCCGGCTGGACCGTCATCGGGCGCGTCGCCGCCGGGGAGCCGGCCGTCCTGGTCGACGGCGAGCCCTGGGCGGCCGACGGCGGCTGGACGCATTTTTAGACCGTCCTCGCGCCGGGTGGGTCGCTGCACTTCCGCGGACGCCCCCGGCGTGGGGCATTCGGGCCCCGGCTGGGGCGTGAGTTAGTCTGGGGCCATGGCGACCCGCGCGTCTTCCCCCACGCGGAGCCGAGGCACCTCGAGCCGCAGCAGCGGTTCGGGCAGGGCCTCGTCCTCGCGTGCAGCCGGAAGCAAGAAGAAGTCCACGTCGCGCTCCCGCTCGTCCTCGAGCGGTCTGGGCGCGCTGTTCGGCGGCCTCGGCCGCGCGTGCGCGGCCCTGTGGCGAGCGCTCGCGTTCGTGGTGGGCCGTGCGGTGCGCGGGCTGGGTCGCACCGCCCGCGACCTCGACCCGGCGCTGCGCCGCGACGGCGCGGGCCTCGCCCTGATCGCGACGGCGATCGTCGTGATGGCGGCCTTCTGGTTCCAGCTTCCCGGCCCGGCCGGAGTCTGGCTGCGCACCCTCGTGGCCACGGTCTTCGGCGCGTTCAGCTACGCGCTGCCGCTCGCCGCGCTCGGCATGGCCTGGCGCACGCTGCGCGACCCCGAGGCGAACGGCCCGGCGGGGCGTCAGGTCGTGGGGTGGACCGGTTTCCTGCTCGGGCTGTTGGGCCTGGTGAACATCTCCCGCGGCATGCCGTCGCCGCACACGCCCGAGCTGATGCGCGACGCGGGCGGCGTCCTGGGGTTCATCTCGTCGAGCTTCCTCGTCGACCTGCTCACCGTGTGGGTCGCGGCCCCGCTGCTGGCGCTGCTGATGCTGTTCGGGGTGCTGGTAATCCTGGGCATCCCGCTGCACCAGCTGCCCATCATGGCCGGGCGGGTGCGCGCGGCGATGGCGTCGGTGGCCCCGGCGAAGCATCCGGAGTTGGAGTACGGCGTCGACCAGGCCTACGACAGCCCCCTGGCCGTCGAGTCGCACGTCGCCGACGACGAGCCGACCGTCGACGTGTACGACCACGACGCCGTGGAGTCCGCGAAGACCGTGACCGCCGGCAAACCGCCGGCGAAGGCGTCCGAGGTGGAGGTCGCGGCGCCGAAGGACGTCCAGCCGCCCGAGCACAGCCAGGCGCCCCTGCGCGCCGAGCAGCTCACGCTCTCGGGCGACGTCGCCTACGTGCTGCCGGAGGCGTCCACCCTGAAGCCGGGCACCGCGCCCAAGGCGCGGTCGGAGGCGTCCGATGCGGTCGTGGGCCGGCTGGACGAGGTGTTCCGCCAGTTCGACATCGACGCGACCGTGACCGGCTACACGCGCGGCCCGACGGTCACGCGCTACGAGGTCGAGCTCGGCACGGCCGTGAAGGTCGAGAAGGTGACCGCGCTCGGCAAGAACATCGCCTACGCGGTGGCGTCGGCGGACGTCCGGATTCTCAGCCCGATCCCCGGCAAGTCGGCGATCGGCATCGAGATCCCGAACAGCGACAAGGAGATCGTCAGCCTCGGCGACGTGCTGCGCAGCAACCGCGCCCGCAACGACCACCACCCGCTGACGGTCGGCCTGGGCAAGGATGTGGAGGGCGGCTACGTCATCGCGAACATGGCGAAGATGCCGCACCTGCTGGTCGCCGGCGCCACGGGGTCGGGCAAGTCGAGCTTCGTGAACTCCCTCATCACGTCGGTGATGATGCGGGCGACGCCCGACGAGGTGCGCCTCATGCTCGTGGACCCGAAGCGGGTCGAGCTGACGCACTACGAGGGCATCCCGCACCTGGTGACGCCCATCATCACGAGCCCGAAGAAGGCGGCCGAGGCGCTGCAGTGGGTCTGCCGCGAGATGGACGCCCGGTACGACGACTTGGCCGCCTTCGGGTTCCGGCACATCGACGACTTCAACAAGGCGGTCGGCGCCGGGCAGGTGCAGCTTCCCCCGGGGTCGGAGCGCGTGCTCGCGCCCTACCCGTACCTCATGGTGATCGTCGACGAGCTCGCCGATCTCATGATGGTGGCCCCGCGCGACGTGGAGGACTCGATCGTCCGCATCACGCAGCTCGCCCGCGCCGCCGGCATCCACCTGGTGCTCGCGACGCAGCGTCCGTCGACCGACGTGGTGACGGGCCTCATCAAGGCCAACGTGCCGAGCCGGCTGGCGTTCGCGACGTCGTCCATGACCGACAGCCGCGTCATCCTCGACCAGCCGGGCGCCGAGAAGCTCGTCGGCCAGGGCGACGGGCTGTTCCTGCCGATGGGGGCGTCCAAGCCCATGCGCGTGCAGGGGGCCTGGGTCACGGAGAACGAGATCCGGCAGGTCGTGAAGCACGTCAGCGCCCAGATGGCCCCGCAATTCCGCGAGGACGTGGCGGCCCCGCAGGAGTCGACGAAGGTGGCCGAGGACATCGGGGACGACCTCGACCTCGTCCTGGAGGCCGCGCAACTCGTCGTGAACCTGCAGCTCGGCTCGACGTCGATGCTCCAGCGGAAGTTGAGGGTTGGCTTCGCGAAGGCCGGACGCCTCATGGACATCCTGGAGACCCGCGGCGTGGTCGGGCCCTCGGAGGGGTCGAAGCCCCGCGAGGTGCTGGTGAAGCCCGACGATCTCGACGAGGTGCTGGGCAACCTGCGGGAGGGCTGAGGGCCCTCGGGGCGCTCGTGGGCCCCGTGCGGCACGCGGGCGCGGGGAGCATGCTGCCCGGCCTCATCGGCCTCCTCGCGGCCGCGGCCGGGGCCGTGATCCTGCTGGCCCGTCGCCGCGGGGAGTGAGGCGCGCGACGCCCGTCCCGGGACGCCTGTCCCGCGATGTCGTGGCTAGCCGGAGGCACATGCCCGGCGAGTTGCCCGGGATTACCCCTAGCCGGACCCTGGTCTTCGGCAACCACAGCCCGAGCACAGGCGGTTGAAAAGCGAATCTTCTAGAATAGACACATCCAGAGAACAGAGAAGACGACCCCCGATCGAAAGCTCTTGTTGTGACTGCAATCCTCGACCGACCATCCGCTCCGGTCAGTTCCGCGCCCTCGGGGGCAGCGGCTCCGGCCGGCACTGGGCCCGCGACGCTCTCACCGGCATCCGTCAGGGAGACCGCGCCCGCCGTCGATGCGGCAGCCGTGTCCGTTCCGAGCCCCACCTCGAAGGGGCGCCTCGCCTGGCTCGACCTCGCGCGCGGGCTCGTCGTGCTGGCCGTGGTGCTCATGCACGTGGGCATCTACCAGTACCTGCCCCTCACCGAAGGTCTCGAGAGCCGCGCACCGCTCTTCTGGACGAACGTGAGCCTGGTCCTCGAGGCCGTCCGCATGCCGGCGCTGCTCGTGATCTCGGGCTGGCTGGCGTCCTCGGCGATTTCGAAGGGCCTCTTCTCGCACAAGGTCCGCCACCGCCTCCTGGCGAACAGCTACCTGTACGTCGTCTGGCTGGCGATCTACGCGGCCATCACCGTCCTGCTGGACGCCCGCGACGTCGCCCAGGCCGTCGCGCCCGAGCAGTTCCTGGGGCAACTGCTCGTGCCGTACAGCACGTTGTGGTTCCTCGCCGGGCTGGTCTGGTACACCGCCTTCTTCGCCGCGACGCGCAAGCTGGACTGGCGCATCGTCCTCGCGGTCTCGTTCGCGATCAGCGCGACGGCCAGCCTGACGCTGTCCACGTCGCTCGGCCTGTGGGTCAAGATCCCGCAGCTGCTGTTCTTCTTCGGGCTCGGCCTGTACGGACGCTCGCTGTGGAAGTCCGTGGCCTCCACGCCCTGGCGCTCGCTGCTCATCGGGGGAGCGGTGACCGGCGTCGGCGTGGCCGTCCACGACCTGTCCGGGGAGGCCGCCTGGGGCTACCCGTTCTCGGTCATGGCGTCGATCGGGGGCGTCGTGACGGTCTTCTCGCTCGCCGCGCTGCTCGCGGCGTCCGGCGCCCTGTGGACGCGGCCGCTCGTCTGGGTCGGCCGGCACACCGTGTCGATCTACGTGCTGCACTACCCGGCGCTGATGGCGCTCACCGTGATCCCGGAGGGGCCGCTGTACGAATGGCCGCGCGTGCTGCTGGAGACCCGCGCCGGCCTGTGGCTCTACCCGCTCATCTTCACCGCGCTCATCGTCGCCGCGAGCCTGCTGGTCGAGGGTCTCGCCCGCGCCCTGCGCTTCACCTGGCTGTTCGAGTTGCCCAAGCCGCGTTTCGTGCCTCAGCTGATGGCGTCCTGGCAGGAGAGGAAGTCGACGAGGCGGGCCCGCAAGGTCCTGTCCGTGTAGAACAGCCGGTCGGCGTGGCCGGCCGTGACCAACTGGATTTCGACCGGCTTCTCCACCGCCCGCAGCGCGTCGTAGAGGCGCAGCGACTGGGTGTCCGGCACGACGCAGTCCCGCGTGCCGTGAAACAGTAGGATCGGCACGTCCGGCGCCGAATCGACATACGTGATCGGGCTGCCGAGGGTCGCGAGCGGTTTGGCGTCCCCCTCGGGGTCGCCGCCGACGAGTTGGCCCTCCCTGGTTCGTTCAGGACGCCGCGGGCGCGGCCCGCAGCCCTCCTTGACACGGTCGTCGAAGATGCGCACCAGGTCGGACACCCCGAAGTAGCTGACGACCGCCCGGACGTCGCTCGGCACCCCCGTGACGCCCACGTCGCCTTCGAGCTCCGGGCGGTTCGACGTCATCCCGACCATCTCGGCGAGCTGCCCGCCGGCGGAGTCACCCATGGCGACGAAGCGGCGGGCGTCCAGATTCAGGCGCCGCGCGTTGGCGCGCAGGTATCGCACCGCGGCCTTCACATCGTAGAGCTGAGCGGGGAACCGGGCCTCCTTGACGAAGCGGTACCGGACGCTGGCCACCGCGTAGCCCTGCGCGTACAGCGTGCGCCGCAGGTCGCCGTAACCGCCGCGCGAGCCGAGCCGCATCGCCTTGTCGCCGAAGGCCCACGCCCCGCCGTGGATGAACACGACCAGGGGATACGGCCCCCGTCCCGCCGGGAGGTACAGGTCGAGCCGATGAGCCGGGTTGGTGTCGCTCGCGTAGGCGATGTCGAGAAGCTGAGGACGCGGGGGCGCCTCCGACGACGGTGTGCATCCGGCGGCCAGGAGGCACAGGGCCACCCCGACCGCCAGCAGCGAACGCCGCCCGGACACTTACCGCTTCGTGGCCAGGAACGACGAGATGCGCCCGATCGCCTCGGTCAGCATCTCGGTGTTCGGCAGCGTGACGAGCCGGAAGTGATCGGGCGCGAACCAGTTGAAACCGGTGCCGTGCGTCACGAGGATCTTCTTGGCGCGCAGCATCTCGATGACGAACGCCTGGTCGTCCTGGATCGGGTACACCTCGGGGTCGAGCCTTGGGAACACGTACAGCGCCCCGTGCGGCTCCACGCACGACACCCCGGGGATCTCGTTCAGCAGCCGCCACGCCAGCTTGCTCTGGTCGTAGAACCGGCCGCCGGGCACCACGTACTCGTTGATGCTCTGGTAGCCGCCGAGCGCGGTCTGGATGGTGTGCTGCGCCGGAACGTTCGCGCACATGCGCATGTTCGCGAGCAGCGTGAGACCCTCCAGAAAGTCGGACGCCACGTGCTTCGGCCCGCTGATCGCGACCCAGCCGGCCCGGTAGCCGCAGATGCGGTACGCCTTCGACAGGCCGCTGAAGGTGAGGCACATCACGTCGTCGCCGGTGAAGGCCGCGGTGTGGAGGTGCTGGTAGCCGTCGAAGATGATCTTTTCGTAGATCTCGTCCGACATCAGGATCAGGTCGTGGCGGCGGGCGATGTCCACCAGGCCCCGCACGGTCGGCTCGTCATAGACCGCGCCGGTCGGGTTGTTCGGGTTGATGATGACCAGGGCCCGCGTCCGGTCGGTGATCTTGGCCTCGATGTCGGCGAGATCGGGGTTCCAGGCGTTCTCCTCGTCGCACACGTAGTGCACGGGATGGCCGCCGGACAGGGACACCGCGCCGGTCCACAACGGGTAGTCGGGCGCGGGCACGAGCACCTCGTCGCCGTTGTTGATGAGGGCCTGCAGCACCAGGGTGATGAGCTCGCTGACGCCGTTGCCGATGAAGATGTCCTCGACGTCGATGTTCTTCAGGCCGTGGCTCTGGTAGTACTGCGAGACCGCCGTCCGGGCCGAATAGATGCCGCGGCTGTCGGAGTAGCCCTCGGCGTCCGGCAGGTGGTGGATCATGCTGGCGACGATGGCCTCGGGGGCCTCGAAGCCGAAGGGGGCGGGGTTGCCGATGTTCAGCTTGAGGATTTTGTGCCCCTCGGCCTCGAGGCGCTGGGCCTCGACGAGGATGGGCCCGCGGACGTCGTAGCGGACGTCGCGGAGTTTTTCGCTCTGCATGATCGGACGCACCCGGCGATTCTTCCACAACGATGGCCGAGGGCCGCGCTCCGGTAGCGTGGCGTCGTGACAGAACCGACGAGCGTCCACGTGGTCTCCCTGGGGTGCGCGCGCAACGAGGTGGATTCCTCCGAGCTCGCGGGCCGGCTCGAGGCCGGCGGGTTCCGGCTGGTCGACGAGCCCGCCGACGCCGAGGCGATCGTGGTCAACACGTGCGGCTTCATCGAGAGCGCGAAGAAGGACTCGATCGACACCATCCTCGCGGCCTCCGACCTCAAGGAGTCGGGGCGGACGCGGCGGGTCGTCGCCGTCGGTTGCCTGGCCGAGCGCTACGGGCGTGAGCTCGCCGACTCGCTGCCGGAGGCGGACGCCGTCCTCGGCTTCGACGACTACGCCGGCATCGACGACCGGCTTCGCGCCATCATGGCGGGGGAGCACCTGCCGGCCCACACACCGCACGACCGGCGCAGACTGCTCCCACTCGCGCCCGCGTCCCGGCAGGACGCCGCGGCTCGCGTCGCCATCCCCGGGCTCAGCGCGGGGTCGGGTGCGCCGGCTGGCCCGGACCTGCCGTCCGGGCTGGCCCCGGCGTCCGGTCCGCGACCCGTGCGCAGGCGCCTGGGCGGGGGGCCGTCCGCGCCCCTGAAGATCGCCGCCGGCTGCGATCGCCGCTGCGCGTTCTGCGCGATCCCGTCGTTCCGCGGGTCGTTCGTGTCCCGGCCCGTCGACGAGATCGTCGAGGAGGCGCGCTGGCTCGTCGACCAGGGCGTCCGGGAGGCGTTCCTGGTCTCGGAGAACTCGTCCTCCTACGGCAAGGATCTCGGGGATCCGACTGCGCTCGAGCGGCTGCTCGAGCGCCTGGACGCCGTCCCCGGCCTCGAGTGGGTGCGGGTCTCCTACCTGCAGCCGGCCGAGCTGCGGCCGTCCGTGATCGACGCCATGACGTCCCTGGAGAGCGTCGTGCCCTACTTCGACCTGTCGTTCCAGCACGCGTCCGGGCCGGTCCTGCGGCGCATGCGCCGCTACGGGGACGCCGAGCAGTTCCTCACCCTCCTGGAGTCCATCCGCGCGCGTGCGCCGCGGGCGGGCGTCCGCAGCAACGTGATCGTCGGCTTCCCGGGCGAGACAGATGCCGACGTCGACATCCTCGCCGAGTTCGTCTCGGCCGCCCGACTGGACGCCCTCGGCGTCTTCGCCTATTCCGACGAGGAGGGCACCGAGGCCGTCGGCCTGGGCGACCACGTGCCGCCCGAGGTGATCGAGGAGCGGTACGAGCGCCTCAGCGATCTCGCCGCCGAGCTCACCGACCAGCGCGCGGAGGACCGGGTCGGGGAGCGCGTCCGGGTGCTGATCGAGGGGCGCGACGGCGACGACGCGGTCGGCCGGGCCGAGCATCAGGGCCCCGAGGTGGACGGGGCCACCTCGCTGCAGGATTCGGGGGACGATCTGGTCGCGGGCCAGCTCGTCTGGGGTAGGGTCATCTCCACACAGGGTGTCGACCTCGTCGCTGTCAAGGAGGCCTGATGTCGTCTTCCGCCACGTCCGGGCAGAGCGCGTCCAACGCGCCCAAGAAGAGGCGGTTCTCCGCCGATTCCGTGAAGAAGTGGGCGAGCAGCAAGAACTGGGCGGGCAACGCGAACGGGCCGAGCAACCTGAACGTTCCGAACGCGCTGACCGCGCTGCGGCTCGTGCTCGTGCCGGTGTTCGCGTGGCTGCTGCTGGCGTTCCCGGCCGACCCCGCGATGCGGTGGTGGGCGACCGTCGTCTTCCTCCTCGCCATCGCCACCGACGCGGTCGACGGGCGCATCGCGCGCAAGTACAACCTGGTGACGAACTTCGGCAAGCTGTGGGATCCGATCGCCGACAAGGCCCTCACCGGCATGGCGTTCATCGGCCTGAGCATCCTCGCCGAGCTGCCGTGGTGGATCACGATCGTGATCCTGGTGCGCGAGTTGGGGATCACCGCGCTGCGCTGGGCGATCATCAAGTACGGCGTGATGGCGGCGAACCGGGGCGGCAAGCTCAAGACCGTGACGCAGTCGGTCGCGCTCGCGATGTTCCTGCCGGGCCTGCAGTTCATGCCTGGCTGGTGGGCCGTGATCGCCTGGATCGTGATGATCGCGGCCTTCGTTCTGACGGTGCTGACGGGCCTCGACTACCTGAGGGAGGCGCAGAACCTCCGCCGGAACTACCTGGCCGCACACCCTGAGGAGGATTTGTGAGCGCGCTCGACGTCGCCACCAAAGTCGTCAAGACCCTCACGAGCCGCGACCTGTCGCTAAGCACGGCCGAGTCGCTGACCGGCGGTTTGCTGGGCGCGGCGGTCACCGAGGTGCCGGGGGCGTCCAAGGTGTACCTGGGCGGCATCGTCGCCTACGACACGCGCATGAAGCCGCGGCTGCTGGAGGTCGACCCCGACGACATCGCCGCGCACTCGGTGGTCAGCCCCGAGATCGCGACCGACATGGCGAGCGGCGTGCAGGGGCGCACGGGGTCCGACTGGGCGATCGGCGTCACGGGCGTCGCCGGGCCCGACCCCCAGGAGGGGCACGACCCCGGCGAGGTCTGGGTGTGCGTGCTCGGGCCCCAGATCGCGTCGCTGCCGCGGTTCAACGTCACTCATCGCTACCAGTTCGAGGGCGATCGCTCGGCGATCCGGGAGGCGACGGTCCAGGCCGCGCTCGAGCTCCTGATGCAGGGCATCTCGCCGGGGGACGCCTGAGGCGGAGGCCGGGCTCCGGTACCCCGTCCCGAGAAGAACGACCCCCCGCGTCCGTGGAGAAGGCCGGCCCGGGAGGGAATGAGAGGCCCCCCGTCCGGCGTTGATCCTCAGTGCGAAGCTGACCTGAGGGTCGCTAGAGTCGAGGCATGAAAGCGGAGGTTCACGTGAAGCCAGTCCTGATGCGCGAGCTGCTGGGCACCACGCTGCGTGAGTTCCGCATGGCCGCGGCGATGACGCTGCGCGAGGTCAGTTCGGTCGCCCGGGTCAGCCTGGGGTATCTCTCCGAGGTCGAGCGCGGGCAGAAGGAGGCGTCCAGCGAGCTGCTGAACGCGATCTGTGGTGCGCTCGACGTGTCGCTCGCCGACGTGCTTCGCCGCGTCAGCGACAAGGTCGACGCGCTGGAGAAGGTCACGCCGCTGCCGGTCGCGAACGCCCGCGCCACCGCCGCCTGAGCGATGCGCGAGGTCGAGTTCTGGCGTCGCATGAACCATGCGCTGGGGGACGCCTACGCGCGCTCCTGGGCGGAGCAGACCCACCTGGAGGCCCTGGAGGGTCAGACCGTCGCGGCGGCGCTCGAGGTCGGCGTCCCGGCGAAAGACGTGTGGCGCGCGGTGTGGGAGGCGTTGGAGCTGCCCGCGCGCGAGCGCTGAGGACGCCGCGGGCGTCCGGGGGAACCTGGGCGGGGCGCGCGGCGTGTCGGTTGGTGTTCGAACAGGTGTTCGGTAGCCTCGGTGCCGCGGGATTGACCGAGCGTCGGAATCCACAGGTGCGAAGCCGCTGAAAATTTGTCGGTGGGCGTCCCTACTGTGGAAAGCGAGGCGGGAATCACCGCTCCACGACGCACTGTGAGTGAAGGGGACGAAGACATGGCGGTAGCCGACCGCGAGAAGGCGCTGGAAGCAGCGCTCGCGCAGATCGAGAAGTCGCACGGCAAGGGGTCCGTCATGCGGCTGGGTGACCGCACGGCGCAGCCGATCGAGGTCATCCCGACGGGGTCCATCGCGCTCGACATCGCGCTCGGCATCGGCGGCCTGCCGCGGGGCCGGGTGGTCGAGATCTACGGCCCCGAGTCGAGCGGTAAGACCACGGTGGCCCTGCACGCGATCGCGAACGCTCAGGCCGAGGGCGGCATCTGCGCGTTCATCGATGCCGAGCACGCGCTCGATCCCGAGTACGCGGGCAAGCTGGGGGTCGACACCGACGCCCTGCTGGTCAGCCAGCCCGACAACGGCGAGCAGGCGCTCGAGATCGCCGACATGCTGGTGCGTTCGGGGGCGTTGGCGCTCATCGTGATCGACTCGGTGGCCGCGCTGACGCCGCGGGCCGAGATCGAGGGCGAGATGGGCGACTCGCACGTCGGCCTGCAGGCCCGCCTCATGAGCCAGGCGCTGCGCAAGATGACCGGCGCGCTCTCCGGTGCCGGTACGACGGCGATCTTCATCAACCAGTTGCGCGAGAAGATCGGCGTGATGTTCGGCTCACCCGAGACCACGACGGGCGGCCGCGCGTTGAAGTTCTACTCGTCGGTGCGCCTCGATGTGCGCCGCATCGAGACGCTGAAGGATGGCAGCGAGATGGTGGGCAACCGCACGCGCGTGAAGGTCGTGAAGAACAAGGTGGCCCCGCCGTTCAAGCAGGCCGAGTTCGACATCCTGTACGGGCAGGGCATCAGCCGCGAGGGCAGCTTGATCGACCTGGGGGTCGACGCGGGCGTGATCCGCAAGGCGGGCGCATGGTTCACCTACGACTCCGATCAACTCGGCCAAGGTAAAGAGAACGCGCGTAACTACCTCAAGAAGAACCCCGAGGTGGCGCGCGAGATCGAGCAGCGCATCAAGGTCGCGATGGGGCTCGGCCCCAAGGCCGACGAGGGCTCCGCGAAGGGGGCCGCCGGCGGGGTGCCTGACGGAGTCGATCCCGAAACTGGCGAGGTGGTGTTCTAACCCGTGGCGGGCCGCCGTCGATACGGTCGAGAAGAGCCGGGCGGGGTCGGCGATCAGCCGGCCGCCGACCCCGTCGCGTTCGCGCGCGAGATCGTCCTGAGGCAGCTCGACGCCAAGGCACGCACGCGTGCCGAGCTCGTCGAGGCCCTCGCCAAGCGCGGGGTGCCCGACGAGGCTGCCGCCGAGGTGCTCGACCGGTTCACCGAACTCGGGCTGATCGACGACGGTGCGTACGCCGAGCTGTGGGTCGAGGGTCAGCAGCGGCGGATGCGGTCGCGGCGCGTGCTGCGGCAAGAGCTGCGACGCAAGGGCGTCGAGGCGGAGGTGGTCGACGAGGCGCTCCAGCAGGTGGGCGAAGAGGAGGATTACGAGGCGGCTTTGGCCTTCGGGCGCAAGAAGGCGGCGTCCCTGACGAAGCTGGAGGGCCCGGTCCGGTACCGGCGGCTGGTCGGGGCCCTCGCCCGGCGGGGTTTCTCCTCGTCAGTGGCCCATCGGGTGTACCGCGAGGTGCTCGGCGAGCTGCCCGAGGCGGGGGAGGCGTGAGGTCGGCGTCCGGGTAGCATGTGGGCCGTTATGATTGCGACCACGACAGACCAGCGCACGTACGAGGTCATCACGTACGGCTGCCAGATGAACGTCCACGACTCCGAGCGCATCTCCGGGCTTCTTGAAGACGCCGGGTACGCGCGGGTCGCCGAGGGCGCCGAGGCCGACGTGGTCGTGTTCAACACGTGCGCGGTCCGGGAGAACGCCGACAACCGGCTGTACGGCAACCTGGGGCACCTGCGTCCGGTGAAGCTCGGTCGTCCGGGCATGCAGATCGCGGTCGGCGGCTGCATGGCGCAGAAGGATCAGGATGTGATCTTGTCTCGCGCGCCGTGGGTCGACGTGGTGTTCGGCACCCACAACATCGGATCCCTGCCGGTGCTGCTGGAGAGGGCACGCGTCGAGCAAGAGTCGCAGATCGAGATCGAAGAGGCGCTGACCCGGTTCCCGTCCACACTGCCGACCCGGCGCGACTCGGCGTATTCGGCGTGGGTCTCCATCAGCGTGGGGTGCAACAACACCTGCACGTTCTGCATCGTGCCGTCGCTGCGCGGTAAAGAACAGGATCGGCGTCCGGGCGACGTGCTCGCCGAGATCGAGGCGCTGGTCGCGCAGGGGGTGCAGGAGGTCACGCTGCTGGGCCAGAACGTGAACAGCTACGGGGTGGAGTTCGGCGACCGGTTGGCGTTCGGCAAGCTGCTGCGCGCGTGCGGCGACATCGAGGGCCTGGAGCGAGTGCGGTTCACGTCACCCCACCCCGCGGCCTTCACCGACGACGTGATCGCGGCGATGGCCGAGACCCCGAATGTGATGCCCAGCCTGCATATGCCGTTGCAGTCGGGGTCCGACCGCGTGCTGCGGGAGATGCGGCGCTCCTATCGCAGCCGCAAGTTCCTGGGCATCCTCGAGCGGGTGCGTGAGGCGATGCCCGACGCGGCGATCACCACCGACATCATCGTCGGCTTCCCCGGGGAGACCGATGACGACTTCGAAGAGACGATGGAGGTGGTGCGCCAGGCGCGTTTCTCGGCCGCGTTCACCTTCCAGTACTCGATCCGTCCCGGGACCCCGGCGGCCACCATGGCGGGCCAGGTGCCGAAGCAGGTCGTGCAGCAACGCTACGAGCGGCTGGTCGACCTCGTGGGCGAGGTCGCGTGGCAGGAGAACCAGCGGCTCGTCGGCGAGACCGTCGAGGTGCTGTTCGCCGACGGCGAGGGCCGCAAAGATTCCGCAACCCATCGTGTGTCCGGCCGGGCGCGTGACAACCGGCTCGTGCACGTGGGCGTCCCCGAGGGCGTCGAGGCGCCGCGTCCGGGAGATATCGCGGACGTCCGCATCACCTACGCCGCCCCGCATCACCTGAACGCCGACGACGGCTGGACCGGGCTGCGACGTACCCGCGGCGGCGATGCCTGGGCGGCGCGGCAGGCGTCCTCGACCCCGCCGCGGGGCGTCGCGTTGGGGCTCCCCGTCCGGCGGGCCTAGCCGCGACCGCAAGCAGCGAGGGCCGCCCCCGGGTGGGGGCGGCCCTCGTCCGCGGGAGCGGCCTTACTGCTGCGGCGGCTCGGCGGGGGCGCCGCCCGCCTCGTCGCCCAGCTGGGCGTCGGCCGCCTGCTGAGCCTGGTCGACCTGGTCGGCGAACTTGCCGCCGGTGCGCTGGTCGACGGCGTCGCCGACCTTCTCGATGCCCTGATCGGTCTCGGCTTCGTGGCCCCGCGAAAGATCCTTGGCCTGATCGAAGATCCCCATTGCTGGTTCCTTTCTCCATCGGTTACCGGGAGTTCCGGCCACGCCCCTGTATACCCAAGCCCGCGCGACGATCGAAAGGGTGGGCTGCGGCACAATGGCGCTTGTGACCGAACCGATACTGGCACTCAACGGGCCGACGGCTAGCGGGAAGAGTTCGCTGGCCGTCCGCGTCGCCCTGTTGTTGCGCCACCGGGGAGCGGCCGCGGAGGTCGTGAACGTCGACTCGATGCTCGTCTACCGGGGCATGGATATCGGGACGGCCAAGCCGACGTCGACTGAGCGCGCGGGCGTCCCGCACCACCTCATCGACATCCTCGACGTCCGGCAGAAGGCGTCTGTCGCCGAGCTACAAACGCTCGCGCGCGACGCCATCGCGGACTGTCGGGGCCGCGGAGTCCTGCCGATCGTCGTCGGCGGGTCCGCCCTCTACATGCGCGCCGTGCTCGACCGCTTCGAGTTCCCGGGCACCGATCCCGCGGTCCGCGCGCGGTGGGAAGCCGAGCTCGAGCGCCTCGGGTCCGTGGGGCTCCACGCCGAGCTGCGGTCGCGGTCACCCGAGGCTGCCGACCAGATCCAGCCGGGCAACGGCCGCAGGATCGTCCGGGCGCTCGAGGTGATCGAGCTCACCGGTAGCTTCGCGCCCCAGCTGCCCGCCTGGACCTACGCGCTCGACGGCGTGACCCAATGGGGCCTCGACCTTCCCCGAGACGAGCTCGACGCCCGCATCGACGCCCGAGTCGACGCGATGTGGGCGGCGGGCTTCGTCGACGAGGTGCGCGGGCTCGCCGACCGAGGTCTGCGGGAGGGGCGTACGGCGTCCCGGGCCCTGGGCTACCGCCAGATCTTGCAGTACCTGGACGGACACCTGACCGAGGAGGAGGCCCGCGAGGCCACCAAGCGCGGCACCCGTCGCTTCGCCCGCAAGCAACTCGGGTGGTTCCGGCGGGACGCGCGGATCCGGTGGCGCCCGAGCGGGGCGTCGGGGGTCGCCGAAGAGATCGTGGACAGCCTGACCCGCGGGGGCGGCTGACGGGGCCTCGCCCGCCGAGGCGCGACGGGTGCGGGCCCCGCTCCCTTGGAGGGCTGTGGGAGAATGACCGTCATGCTTTCTTTCGCGAAGGGTCACGGCACGCTGAACGACTTCGTGCTGCTGGTCGACCGCGACAACGAGCGGGGGCTCACCGACGACGAGGTGCGGTTCCTGTGCGATCGGCGCGCCGGCATCGGTGGCGATGGGCTGCTGCGCGTCGTGCGGGCGCACCACGTGCCCGAGTGGAGGGGCGACCCCGACCTCTGGTTCATGGACTACCGCAACGCCGACGGCTCGATCGCCGAGATGTGCGGCAACGGCGTCCGGGTGTTCTGCACCTATCTCAAGCAGCAAGGGCTCGTGCGGGCCTCCGCGACGTCCGTCGACGTCGCCACCCGCGCTGGCCTGCGCCGGGGAGAGTACCTGCCCGACGGGCAGATTCGCGTGTGGATGGGCCGCCCCTCGGTCGCGGACGCCGACGTTCCCGTCGGCGTCGGTGCGCGCGAATACGCCGCCCGCCCGGTGGACGTGGGCAACCCGCACGCCGTCGCCCTGGTGGAGGCCGGCGTCCTCGACGACCTCGATCTGGAGCACGAGCCGAGCTTCCCCCACGACGTGTTTCCGCGCGGGGTCAATCGAGAGTTCGTCGAACACGTCGCCTCCGACGTGCTGCGGATGCGCGTTTTCGAGCGTGGCGTGGGCGAGACCCTCTCGTGCGGCACCGGCACGGTCGCGGTCGCGGCTGCGGCGGCCCGCGCATCGGGGGCGACGGAGGCGTCCTACGAGGTGCGCGTCAGGGGAGGCGTGGTGCGCGTCGACCTGGCACACGGTGAGGCGTGGCTGACCGGCCCGGCGGTGATCGTGGCCCACGGCGAGGTCTCCCTGCCCACGACGAGGCGGAAGGATGAGGCCTGAATGACTGCCGTGCCCGAACGGGATCACGACCCCGACACGACCGACTACGACGGCGACCAGCTTGAGCTGGAGGAACGTCTCTCGCTGCGGCGCGTCGCCGGCATGTCGACGCAGTTGGCCGATGTCAGCGAGGTCGAGTACCGCGAGCTGCAACTGGAGCGGGTGGTGCTCGTCGGTGTCTGGACCGCCGGCTCCCAGGAGGACGCCGACAACTCGATGGCCGAACTGAAGCTGTTGGCCGAAACCGCGGGCTCTGAGGTGCTCGAGGCGCTCGTGCAGCGGCGCACCCACCCAGACCCGGCGACCTTCATCGGCCGCGGCAAGGTGGATGAGCTGCATGAGGTGGTCGTCGCGACGGGCGCGGACACCGTCATCGCCGACGGCGAGTTGGACCCGGCCCAGTTGCGCAACCTGGAGGATCGGCTGCAGGTCAAGGTGATCGACCGCACCGCCCTCATCTTGGACATCTTCGCTCAGCACGCCCGGAGCGTGGAGGGCAAGGCCCAGGTCGAGCTCGCGCAGTTGCAGTACCTGCGGCAGCGCCTGCGCGGTTGGGGTGGCAACCTGTCCCGGCAGGCCGGCGGCCGGGCGGCCGGAGGCGCTGGGATCGGCGGTCGTGGGCCCGGTGAGACGAAGATCGAGACGGATCGCCGCCGGATCAAGACGCGCATTTCGATCTTGCGCAAGAAGCTGCGCGAGCTGGACGGGGTGCGCGACACCAAGCGTCAGGAACGGCGCCGCCATCAGGTGCCCTCCGTCGCCATCGTCGGGTACACCAACGCCGGGAAGTCGTCGTTGCTCAATCGGCTCACCGGGGCCGGCGTGCTGGTGGAGGACGCCCTCTTCGCGACGCTCGACCCGACGACGCGACGCACGCAGACCGCCGACGGGCGCGTCTTCACCCTCACCGACACCGTCGGGTTCGTGCGGCACCTGCCCCACGACCTCGTCGAGGCGTTCCGCTCCACGCTGGAGGAGTCCACCGAGGCCGATCTGCTCGTGCACGTGGTGGACGCCTCCGACCCCGACCCGGCCGGCCAGATCCGTGCGGTGCGCGACGTGCTGGCCGAGATCGGGGCGGGAAGCATCAGCGAGCAACTCGTCTTCAACAAGATCGACCTCGCGACGCCGGAAACGTTGACCACGCTGCGCACCTTGGACCCGCGTGCCGTCTTCACATCGGCACGCACCGGTGCCGGGGTGGAGGACCTGCGCGCACGCGTCGAGGAGCGGCTGCCGCGCCCCGAGGTCGAGGTGCGCGCGCTCGTGCCGTACGCCCGCCATGACCTGATCGACAAGATCCACCGGGCCGGGGAGTTTCTCACCACCGAACACACCGCCGAGGGCACCCGCGTCGTCGTCCGCGTGCACCCCGATCTCGCGGGCGAGCTTGAGGAGTACGCCGAATGACCGACCCCGCGGCGTTGCTGCCGCTGTGGCACCTCGCGCACGCGGCCGAGTGGGACGCCGCCAAAGCCTCCGGCGAATACCGCACGAGCACGCGCGGCCGGACGCTGGAGGAGGAGGGCTTCATCCACTGCAGCTACCCCCACCAGGTGGGCGGCGTGGCCACCGCGTTCTATGGCGACGACCCCGAGCCGCTCGTGGTGCTCGAGTTGGATCGGGACGTCCTGGCGGCTCACGGCACGCGCGTACGCGTCGAGGCCGTCGAGGGCGGCCAGCGCTTCCCTCATCTGTTCGGGCCGATCCCGGTGGACGCGGTCCGAGAGGTGCGGGCTGCCACGATGGTGGACGGACGCCTCGTGCTGGGGGACGCCGAACCCGCCAGGCCCCCGCTCGCGGAGGAACTGCACGAGGTGCTCGCCGAGCTGGCCTCCGACCCGGACCCGGACGGCCAGGACTGACTTCGTCGTCGGGCCGCCCTGAGGAAGGCCCCATCGTGGAAGTCCGGGTAGGACGAGGTCGGCGCAGCGCGGTGGTCATCGGTTTCTCCTTTCCTCTCCCACGATGGGCCGCTGCCCGCCGATCGGCGCAGTGCGAGTGTTGTCCGGATGTTGGCGACCGGAGCGCTTTCCAGTCCCCTCGACCCAGGACGCGGCCGAGCGCTGGTGCGGGTGAAGTACCGTGTCCCGGTGACGAAGACCGAAGCGATCCTGGGCGCCGCCGTCGAGGCCATCGGGGGCGCACCACGCGACGGTCAGCGAGCGATGGCGGAGGCCATTTCGACGGCCTTTGAGCGAGGCGACCATCTGCTCGTCCAGGCGGGCACAGGCACGGGCAAGTCCCTCGGCTATCTCGCGCCCGCCCTCGCCCACCTGGCCGAGAACCCCCAGAGCCGGGTCGTCGTCGCGACCGCGACGCTGGCGCTCCAGGCGCAGTTGGCGAACAGCGACATTCCGGCCGCGGTGAAGGCCGCGTCGACGGTGACCGGGCGCACGATCACGAGCGCGGTGCTCAAAGGGCGGTCCAACTACGTGTGCCTGCTTCGGGCCCGCGAGGGTCAGGACGGCGGCCAGTCGACCCTTCTCGGCGGGGGCGAACTCGCGGAACGGCTGCGGGAGAGTGCGGCCGACGCGACGTCCGTGTTGGGCGCCGAGGTCGTTGCGTTGCGCGAGTGGGCCGAGGAGGAGGCGTCCGACGGCGGTCTTGCCGACCGCGACGACGCGCCCACCCACACGCCGGCCGCATGGGCCCAGGTCTCCGTGCCGGTGCGCGAGTGCCTGGGCGCCGCCCAGTGCCCCTTCGGCGCGGAGTGTTTCGTCGAGCGCTCACGCGATATCGCCCGCGTCTCCCAGCTGGTCGTCACCAACCATGCGCTGCTCGCCATCGACGCGATGCACGGCGGGACGGCGTTGCCCGAGCACGATCTGCTGGTGATCGACGAGGCCCACGAACTGGTGTCCCGTGTGACAGGCGCGGCCTCGCACGAGTTGAGCCCGCAGCAGGTGGAGCGGGTCGCGAAGCGTTGCCTGCCGTGGCTCGACGACGATCTGGGGCTGGAGTTCCTGGAGACGGCCGACACACTGCGGAGCGCGTTGGACGCCGCGCCCGTCGAGCGCGTCACCGACCCCGACGGTGAGCTGGCGCTGACGTTGCAGCTGATTCGCGAAGTCAGCCGGCGGGCCGTGTCGGCGCTGGGCGGGGGCGACGACGACTCCGACAAGAAGCAGGCGTCCGCGGCGGCGAAGGAGGTTCTCGACGTCGCCGACCAGATGGCGTCCATGAAGCCGACGGATGTCGTCTGGGTGAGCGAGCGGGAGCGGTTCGGTCGATGGCTCGTGGTCGCTCCGCTCGATGTGGCGTTGCTGATGCGGGACAAGATCTTCGCCGAGACCCCCGCGGTGCTGACGTCGGCGACGCTGAAGCTGGGCGGTGAGTTCGAGACCGTGGCCAGGTCGGTGGGCCTGTGGCGCGACGAACGTCTGGACGGACGCGATGACGAACCGGACGAGGACGCCGTGGGCTGGCGCGCTCTCGACGTCGGGTCGCCTTTCGACTACTCCAGCCAGGGCATCCTCTACGTCGCCCGGCACCTGCCGCCGCCCGGTCGGGACGGCATCGGCGCCGAGGCGCTGGCGGAGGTGGCCGAGCTGTTGTGGGCGGCCGACGGGCGCACTCTCGGCCTGTTCGCCTCCCAGCGCAACGCGGAGGCGGCGGCCCGCCACTGTCGGGAGGAACTGCCCGACAAGACGATCCTCTGCCAGGGGGATGCGCAGTTGTCGGAGTTGACGCGGCGCTTCATCGCCGACCCGCAGGCCAGCCTCTTCGGCACCCTCTCGCTGTGGCAGGGGGTGGACGTCCCTGGCGACACGTGTCAGCTCGTCATCATCGACAAGATCCCGTTCCCGCGCCCCGACGAACCGCTGCTGCAGGCACGCCAGCGTGCGGTGGCGGAGGCGGGCGGGAACGGCTTCATGGCCGTGGCCGCGGCGCACGCAGCGCTGCTGCTAGCGCAGGGCTCCGGACGCCTGATCCGCAGAACGACGGACCGCGGCGTGGTCGCGGTGCTCGACCCGCGGCTGCGGACGGCCCGCTACGGCGGATACCTGCGATCCTCCATGCCTCCCTTCTGGTCGACGACCGATCGGGAGGTGGCGGTCGCCGCGCTGCGCCGGCTGGCACAGGCGGCGTCCGCCCAAACCGGCTAGCGGTCAGAGCCGGCGGAGAACCGCCGTCACCTTGCCGAGGATGGCGGCATCACTGCCGTCGATGGGTTCGTAGGCGGGGTTGTGCGGCAGGAGCCACACGCCGTCGCCGGTCTTCTTGAACGTCTTCACGGTCGCCTCGTCGTCGATGAGCGCCGCGACGACATCGCCATTGATCGCGGTGGGCTGCTGCCGGACGACCACGTAGTCGCCGTCGCAGATGGCCGCCTCGATCATCGAATCGCCTTTGACCTCGAGCAGGAACAAGGTGCCCTCCCCGACGATCTCGCGGGGAAGGGGGAACACGTCTTCGATGCGCTGTTCGGCCAGGATCGGGACGCCGGCCGCGATGCGGCCGACAACCGGGACGGCCACCGCGTTCCCGGTGGCGGTGAAGGTCTCGGTCTCGTCGACGACGGGTTCGTTCGCCTGCGCATCGGGGGACGCCTCGCCAGGCATGCTCACCATCAGCGCCCGCGGGCGCTTCGGGTCGCGGTGCAGGAAGCCCTTCGCCTCCAGGGCGCGCAGCTGGTGGCTGACGCTGCTGGGGGACGCCAACCCCACGGCTTCCCCCATCTCACGGATCGTGGGCGGGTAGCCCCGCCTGTCGATCGACTCTTTGATCATGGACAGGATCATGCGTTGCCGCAGCGTCAGCCCGTAGGCATCGGCGGGACCGTCGGGAAACGCGCTGACGCGCCCGAGCTTCTTCACGACCTTGCCGAGCTCCTCAAGATCGGCGTCACGCGGACGCCCCCGCCGCTCCTGCGGCGGGATGACCTTGCGCGGACGGCCGCGCTGCTTCTTAGGGGTGTTGTCGGTGCCCATGGCCCCAGCGTAGGGAATCGAACACGCCGATTTCAAACATCTGTTCGACGTGTCGCGCCGTCGGCTGCCGACCGCTGCGAAAAAAGTGTCAGACCCGCGTGGTGAAGTGTCGGTCGTGGTCGAGATCCCTCGAACACGCGAGCGATTGGGTGTTGCATCCGATCGATCGTTCGATAATATTGTCGAACAGACGTTCGACTCGCTTGGAGGTTGTCATGACTGCTCCGTTCATCGATCAGGTGCCGGCTTCGCCCGTGAAGCCTCGCCGGCGAGCCGAGCGCGCGACGCACGTCGGCCCCGTGGCGCAGGGTCCCTCGGCGCGGCGGCCGGGGTCGGAGGCGTGGTGCCACGTTCCGGGTCCGGTTCGTTCGTGCGTGGCCCCGAGTGGTCGGGTCGCGCCGTCCATGACCGGTGCGGCGCGCCCGGCTGCTGTGGTGCGTCATCGTTATGAGTGGACTGTGCGGGGCCTCGCCGTGCTGGTGGGGGCTGTCGCCGCAGTCCTGGGCATCCTCACGACCACGGTGCTGATCGCCTTCTTCTCGGTCAGCAACGCGCCTGTCACTACAGCGGCCCCCGCGCAGCCGATGGTGGCCGCGGGCCCGGTGCTGCCCGACGCGCGTTCCTGACGGGTGGCTCGCGAGCCTGTCGGCGCTCGGCGCGGGGCACCGTGAGGAGTAGGCTGCCAGCCGGTCCGCCGACCGGCGACGGCTGTCGCGAAAGTGAAATTTCACTTCCAGGCTGGACGCGGCGTGTCACCTGATCGTGGGGTTGCGTCGGCCTCCCCTCGTGCCTAACCTACTACATGTAGTAGTTACACCGATGTGCTTTGCCCACAGGTTGTGGTTGCAGATGCACACCTCATATACAAGTCGTCCACAGGGCCGTCCACAGCGAGGGCGCCGGGCGACGGCACGTCAGGGAGGGAGGGCCGCCGATGCATTGTCCGTACTGTCGGCACCACGACTCCCGTGTGCTCGATTCCCGGGTCGCCGAAGACGGCAGCAGCATCCGCCGTCGGCGCGAGTGCCGCTCGTGCGCCCGCCGTTTCACGACGTTGGAGCAGATGCAGCTCGTCGTGGTGAAGCGCAGCGGTGTTGTCGAGCCGTTCTCACGCGAGAAGGTCATCGGGGGCGTGCGCAAGGCGTGCAAGGGCCGTCCGGTGACGGAGGCCGAGTTGGCCAAGCTCGGGCAGCGGGTGGAGGAAACGTTGCGGGCGAGCGGGCAGGCCGAGGTGCCGACCGACGAGGTGGGGGTCGCGATCCTCGGCCCCCTCAAAGAGCTCGACGCGGTCGCCTACCTCAGGTTCGCATCGGTGTACCAGCACTACGAGTCCGTCGACGACTTCGAGGCGGAGATCCGCCGCCTTCGCGAGATGGTCGCCGAGGCAGAAGCCAAAGAGAAGAAGGCGGAGGCCGAGTTGGCCGACGCCGACCAACTGTTTTGATGTCAACCCCACGGAAGAAGCGGAAAGGGTTCCCCATGACCGAGACCAAGCAGTCGGCGCGCAGGTCGTCGAGCAAGCCCCAGGGGCTCACGATCGAGCGCGTGTTCTCGACGGAGGGGTTGCATCCCTACGACGAGGTCACGTGGGAGCAGCGCGACGTGGTCCAGACAAACTGGAAGACGGGAGAGACCGTCTTCGAGCAACGCGGGGTGGAGTTCCCTGACTTCTGGAGTCTGAACGCATCCACCATCGTCACCACCAAGTACTTCCGCGGCGCCGTCGGCACCCCGAAGCGGGAGGCGTCGCTCAAGACGATCATCGACCGCGTGGTGTCCAAGTACCGGGCGACGGGCGAGGAGTGCGGCTACTTCGCCACGCCGGCGGACGCCGAGATCTTCGAGCAGGAGCTCACCTGGATGCTGCTGCACCAGTACTTCAGCTTCAACTCCCCGGTGTGGTTCAACGTCGGCACGCTCAGCCCGCAGCAGGTGTCGGCCTGCTTCATCCTCAGCGTCGACGACTCGATGGATTCCATCTTGAACTGGTACAAGGAGGAGGGCTTCATCTTCAAGGGCGGCTCCGGCGCCGGCCTGAACCTCTCCCGCATCCGCTCGAGCAAAGAGCTGCTGAGCTCCGGTGGCACGGCGTCCGGCCCCGTCAGCTTCATGCGCGGCGCCGACGCATCCGCGGGCACGATCAAGTCGGGGGGCGCGACGCGCCGGGCGGCCAAGATGGTCGTGCTCGACGTCGATCACCCCGACATCGAGGAGTTCGTCGAGACGAAGGCCCGCGAGGAGGACAAGATCCGCGCGCTGCGCGACGCGGGCTTCGACATGGATCTGGGCGGCGCCGACATCGTGTCGGTGCAGTACCAGAACGCGAACAACTCGGTGCGGGTGTCGGATGAGTTCATGACCGCGGTGGAGAACGGGGACCGCTTCGGGCTGCGGGCGCGCATGACCGGCGAGGTGATCGACGAGGTCGACGCGCGCGAGTTGTTCGGCAAGATCGCGAAGGCGGCGTGGGAGTGCGCCGACCCGGGCGTGCAGTACGACGACACGATCAACGCCTGGCATACGAACCCCGAGACCGGGCGCATCACGGCGTCCAACCCGTGCTCGGAATACATGAGCCTCGACAACAGCTCGTGCAACCTGGCCAGCCTGAACCTGCTGAAGTTCCTGCGCGATGACGACACGTTCGACGCGCAGACGTTCGTCAAGGCCGTCGAGCTGATCATCACGGCGATGGATATCTCGATCTGCTTCGCCGATTTCCCGACCGAGGCGATCGGGGAGACGACCCGCAACTTCCGGCAGCTCGGCATCGGCTACGCCAACCTCGGTGCCCTGCTGATGGCGATGGGCCGCGGCTACGACTCCGAGGGCGGGCGGTCGCTGGCGGCGTCCATCACGTCGCTGATGACCGGCACGTCGTACCGTCGTTCCGCGGAGCTCGCCGGCATCGTCGGCCCGTACAACGGGTATGCGCGCAACGCGTCGGCCCACCAGAAGGTGATGCGGAAGCATCAGGCGGCCAATGACGATCTGCGCATCGTCGAGCGTGCCGACCAGCCCATCCACGAGTTGGCCACCGAGCAGTGGGCCAAGGTCATCGAGGTGGGCGCGAAGGACGGGTTCCGCAACGCGCAGGCGTCCGTGCTGGCGCCGACGGGCACGATCGGCTTCATGATGGACTGCGACACGACCGGCGTGGAGCCCGACTTCTCGCTGGTGAAGTTCAAGAAGCTCGTGGGCGGCGGCTCGATGCAGATCGTGAACCAGACGATCCCGCGGGCGCTGCGCAGGCTGGGCTACGCGCAGGACGCGGTCGATGGCATCGTGGCGTACATCGCCGAGCACGGGCACGTCGTCGGCGCCCCCGGGCTGGCGAAGGAGCACTACGAGATCTTCGACACGGCGATGGGGCAGCGGGCCATCCAGCCGATGGGTCACGTGCGCATGATGGCTGCGGTGCAGCCGTTCCTGTCGGGCGCGATCAGCAAGACGGTGAACCTGCCGGAGTCGGCGACCGTCGAGGAGATCGCGGACGTCTACATGCAGGGCTGGAAGCTCGGGCTGAAGGCGCTCGCGGTCTACCGCGACAACTGCAAGGTGGGTCAGCCGTTGTCCGACGGCAAGAAGAAGGCCGAGGAGGCGAAGGCGTCGGCCGAGCCCGAGGTCCGCATCGAGTACCGGCCGCGGCGCCAGCGCCTGCCGAAGCAGCGGCTGTCGCGCACCACGTCGTTCACGGTGGGCGGCGCCGAGGGGTACATGACGTCCAGCGAGTACGAGGACGGACGCCTCGGTGAGTTGTTCCTGAAGCTCGGCAAGCAGGGTTCGACGCTGGCCGGCGTGATGGACGCCTTCTCGATCGCCATCAGCATCGCGCTGCAGTACGGCGTGCCGCTGGAGACGTACGTGCAGAAGTTCACCAACCTGAAGTTCGAGCCGGCCGGCATGACCGACGACCCGGACCTGCGGATGGCTCAGTCGATCATCGACTACGTGTTCAAGCGGTTGGCGCTCGACTACCTGAGCTTCGACGAGCGCGGCGAGCTGGGCATCTACACCGCCGCCGAGCGGGCCCGGTACGTCGCGACCGGCTCGTACATCTCGGAGGAGGACGAGGCCGAGATGATCGATTCAGAGTCGCTGAAGAACGATGACGTCGACAACCTTCGGTTCGACGAGTCGGGCCCGAATCAGCCGGCACTGGTGGAGGCGCGGCCGATCAGCGAGTCGACGAGCAGCCCGCACACCACGTCGGAGCTCATGGAGAAGGTGACGGGTCTCTCGGTCGACGCCCCGCTGTGCTTCACCTGCGGCACCAAGATGCGGCCTTCGGGTAGCTGCTACGTGTGCGAGGGCTGCGGGTCGACGTCCGGCTGCAGCTAGGCGCGGCGTCCTGGGGAGAAGCCCAGGAGTCGCTCGGCGGCCCCGGCGGGGGGTTCTTCCCCCTCGCCGGGGCCGCTGTGCTGTGTCTGTCCGGCCTCGGCCCGGCATATTCACCGCAGGGGCGGCCACGACCGACGCAAGCGCGCCCGGTGGGCGTCCCGTTGGTGCTGGGCGCGCTCGAGTGTCGCGCTGCAGCGCCGCAGCAGGCGGTGGAGGCGACGAAGGATGGTCCGCATGGAATCACCCCCTCCGCGGGGTCGTCGACGTCGTCGAGGCGTGATGGAGGCGGCGTCCTCGCACGCGAATGTGAGGGCGGTTCGGCGGTGTGGTCCTGCAAAAGGGCGCGTTCGAGCGCCGCGTGGCGGTGCATGCAAAGTCCTTGTGAAACGAGATCAGTCGGGGCAGGCGTCCGGAATGGGCGGCGCGCTCATGAGCGCGTGGTATTCGGGACGGGCGCGGTGATGGCGCACGAAGGCGCAGCCATTACCGGGTGTGGTGACGCAAAGCGGCGGCTCAGCCGGCCGTTGGGGGCCCGGCGATCAACGCAGACGGGCTGGGCCGGAAACGGTCAGGACCGACGCGACGAGCGTGAACGTCATCTGAATCATCGATGCCCCCTTTCCTTCGACGGCCTCAGCGCGCAAAGTGCGCGGTCGAACGCTAGCGAGTCGCGAGGCGCGGTGTCAATCACGCCGGTACGCGGGGAGATGTCGCTGCTTGGGGGAGACGCGCGTCCGTCCGGCTTCCAGCGTCCCGGCGCCCGGGGTGGGCGCGTCGACCTCGCCCCCCAGGGCGGTCCCGTGTGGCCGTTCGGGGGAGTCCGGTGCTCGTGGAGGCCCGCGGATCGGCGCTCGGCGTCCGGATCGTGGGTGGTATTCGAGGCGAACATTCGAATGAGTTTTTACGTTCACTTAACCGGCTTTGTCACCCGCGCGGGGGGCATGATTCGCGCGTCGAGAGCCGGGTGGATGGCGGATGCAGTTGGTAGGTGAACCTTATATTCGGGCAAGCGGCGTAGGCATTTAACGCTCAGGGGTGTGGCGGTTGTCCACCATTAGGGGGACATTATTGGTCACGCATCTCCGGATGGTCGGGCTTTATGGGAGAAGGCAGTGGTGACTAGGCATTTTAAAGACACCCTGTCGCAAACAACGCTGTGGTTCGCGTGCGCGTTGCCGTGAACTTTCTAATATTCAGGTTTCCGATTACGCTTGCTCTCATGATGGGTGTACAGGGACCAGTTGACGCCCCAAGAAAAGAAGAAATGCCGACCAGTGGTGAATGGGAAACAGTCGGGGGACTTTTCCGTTCGCTGGGATCACCTATTCGGGTCGGAATCGTTGTGTTGCTCACCGAGCGCGACCACAGTGTCAACGAGTTGGTCGACGCTCTCGCGGTGTCGCAGCCGCTGGTATCGCAGCACCTCAGGGTGCTGCGCTCCGGCGGAATCGTCATCGGTGAGCGACGCGGCAGGGAGATGATCTACTCCCTGACGGATCCCGAGGTCAGTGACCTCGTGAAGCGGGCCGCACGTCATCGCGGCGTCGGTTCGGACGCGTCTTCGCGCGCCCGTTCCTAGCGACCCGCTCATCAATCCCTCCTGGCGGTTCGCCGCCGCGGGACTCGGAGCATGTGGAGGTGTCTACCGATCCCATCCCTCGACCGGGGGCCGGCTCACGGCCCCCGGTCGAATGCTGTCCGGGCAACCCCGACCAGGGACGCCCTCGGTGCGGCCCGCGCCCCTCGCGGGAGCCGGCCTGGACGGCTGCTCATCGTTCGTGGGGCGCCTGTCACCCGGTCGCCGGAAGCCTCACACCACCGACTCGGCGCGCCCGTCGGCGGCCTTCGCCATGAGCCACGACCCCAGCCAGATCAGCAGGACGCCCGCGGTCGACCACGGCGACCGGGGGTGCAGCACCGTGCCGTTGAGCCAGGTCAGCGTGGTGCCGCTGGTGAGGATCAGGTAGGCGACGACAGCCCTTCCCAGCTTTTGGTGCGCACCGAGCGGCGGGATCAGCCGCAGATCCACCTGGGCGATCAGCGGCACGATGAGCGCGCAGAGCGCGAGCGTCATCGCCGAGATCATCAGCTGGCTGAGCAGCAGCGGCGCGAGCGGCGGGACGAGGATGCCCACGATCAGCCCGACGGCCGCCGCCAGGATGATGCACGGGATGTGCCACAGGTACACCGACATCATCAGCGCGTTGATGGTCGCGAGCGCCTTCTCGAAGCGGGGACTGACCGTGGTGAGGACCCCCGATCGTTCGACCAGCCCGAGGACGCCGCACTGGGCGAGCGCGAGGAAGGCCATGGCGAGCGTGGGCGGCTGGACGTTCGCGATCGGGATGTCGGCCAGCCCGATCGACGAGCCCGGGTAGCCGAACGCGAAGACCAACGTCGCGACCCCGCCGACCCCGGCCACCAGAGCCGCCCACGGCGTCCAACCCGGGCCGCGCCGGAACCAGCCGCGCTCGTAGGCGATGCCGAGCTGATGCACCAACGGCCAGACGAGAAGCATGTTCAGGTTGCGGATCTCGTAGTCGTCCACCGAGAACGACCACGCGTCCACCAGGGCGGCCAGCGCCGCGAGGACGACCGGCACGCGCCACCCCCACCGGTCGTGCGCGCTCACCATGGCCGGGGCGATCCCGACGATGACGAGATACACGGCGAGGAACCACAGCAACTGCATGAACTGCCGGCTCAGGGTGACGGCCGGCTCGAACCAGCCGGTCCAGGCTGCGATGGACGCCACGACGGCCCACACCGTCACGAACGACAGCAGCGGGCCCACGAGGCGACGCCCCCGGTTGGCGAGGTAGTGGCCGAAGCCGGTGTGCTGCCGCCGCGTCCGGTCGACGATCAGGGCGTGCGCGAAGCCGCCGGCCACGAAGAACACCGGGATGCACATCAGGAACCAGCTGATCAGCCACCAGGGGAAATGCGGGGGAGCCCACGGCGTCATCGTCGGGTGACCGCCCTCGAAGCCGATCTTGTACAGCAGCCCGTGGAACACGACCACCATGACGATCGAGGACGCCCGCGCGAGGTCGATGACGTGATTACGAGGGGCGCGGGCGGTGTCCATGGCAGGCACATGCTAGGCCAGGGGAGGGCATCGGGGCTTACCATTCGGCGTGTGGTCCAGGCTCTGGGGGCGTTCGCGTCCATTTGGTTGGTGATCGCCGCGGGGTGGGTCGCCGCCCACCTGCGGATCATCGACATGGGCGGCATGCGGCTGATGTCGAACATCGCATTCCTGATCGCGTCCCCGGCCCTCATGTTCAACCTCGTGGGGAGGGGTTCACTGGAGCACGCGTTCAGCCAGACGCTGATCGTCTCGGCGCTCGCGGTGGTGGTCGCCGCGACGTCCTACCTCGTGTTCGAGCGCGTCGCGCTGCACCAGGACAAGCAGGGCGACGTCATCGGCACGCTGTGTTCCTGCTACACGAACGCGGGCAACCTCGGCCTGCCGATCGCGATCAGCCTGCTGGGCGACGGCGCCTGGATGGCGCCGATCATGCTCATGCAGGTCGGCTTCATGCAGCCGATCGCGCTCGCCGCGCTCGACCTGAGCGTGGCCCGCCGCAACGGCGAACGCCTGTCGGCGCTTCGCTACATCACGATGCCGTTCCGGAACCCGATCACCGCCGGCATTCTGGCGGGGCTGGCCGTCAACCTGCTGCACCTGCAACTGCCGGAGATGGTCGCGTCGGGGGTGTCCATGGTCGGGCAGATGGCCATCCCGATGATGCTGATGGCGTTCGGCGTCTCGCTGCGGCTGAGCCCGCTTCCGGGCAAGGGGCCCCATTCTTTCGAGTTGTGGGTCACGATGGCGATCAAACTGCTCCTCATGCCGCTCGCCGCGATCGGCATCGGGATGCTGTTCGGCCTGGCTCGGCACGAGCTTTTCGCCGTCGCCGTCATTGCGGCTCTGCCGACCGCACAGAATGTGTTCGTCATCTCGGCGCGCTACCGCGTCCGCGAAATGCTCGCGCGGGACGCCGTCTTCTGGTCCACGATCCTCACGGTCCCCACGATCGTGGCGATTTCAGCGTTGCTGGGGTGATGCGCGCCACGACCGTTGGGTAGGTTGGCCGCCATGAACGACGACGGGCACACGTCGAACGTCTCCGATTTCGACCTGGAACGGAGCACCAACGAGGCTTGGGTGGGTTTCGGGGAGAAACTCGCCGAGGTGGTCTCGATGATGGACGACGGCGCCACGCTGAACATCGGGGAGATGATGTCCGGTGCGGCGGGCGGGCCGTACGTCCGTTTCCGGTGCCTGGACCACGGCCGGTTGTTGGCCGAGGCGTCCAGTAACGCCGACCTGGCCGACGGCTTCCGGTTGACCGACGAGCAGATCGCCCTGATGCAATCGCTGGGGTGGCACGCGCCCGACGAGCGGGGCGGGCGTCCGGGCAGCGACTTTTGGCAGCAGGGGGACCAGGAGGATCCGACGGCCCTCGTCGAGGACGCCGTGTCGGCATTGCGCAGCGTCTACGGCATCCCGCACCCCGCCTTTCTCGCTCCCGATCAGCTCGCCGAGATCCTGACCCCGGCGCCCGTCGAGCAGGTGCCGACGGTGGCCCGCACGGCCGGCACCGTCGTCCACTTGCCGCGCGACTGGGCCGACCTGGACGCCATGATCGAGGCCGAGCTCTCCGCGATCATCGGCCATCCGCCGTTGCGCGATTCCGACGGCGACTTCGCGCTCCGGGTCGGCTCGACGATGTTGTTCGTGCGGCCGACGTCCGACGCCCAGGAGGTCCTCCTGTTCTCCGGGCTCGTGCACGAGGTGGAGGGGCGCTCGCGCGCGATGGAGGTGCTGAGCGACCTGAACACAGATGCCCGGTACGTCCGGTTCATGCTGATCCGCGACCGGGTCTTCGTGACCATGTCGATCCTCGCGCAGCCCTTCGTGCCCGAGCACCTCCGGCAGGCCCTCAGGATCGTGTCGGTGATCAGCGACAACATCGACGACGACCTCGCGGCGAAGCTGCACGGCCGCACGACGTTCACCGAGGACGACCCGCCGGAGGAGCAGTGACGGGGTACTTCTGGGAGATCAGCCCGGACGAGTGCGGGCACCTGCTGGCGGACGCCGCGGTCGGCCGCGTCGCGTGGGCGTCCTCGCGCGGCGTGCAGGTGTTGCCGGTGACCCTGACCAGCGTCGGCGAATCCGTCTTCTTCGCCGTCGACCCGCAGTCGATCCTCGCCGAGCTCGCCGAGGGTGTGGACGCCGTCGTGCAGGTCGACGACCTTGACCCCGAGACGGCGACCGGCTGGAGCGTGCTCGCCCGAGGCCGCACCACCCGCCACGAGGGTCCTCGTCCGGCGCTGAACCCGTCGTGGGCGCCGGGCGAGCGCGGCGTCCTCGTGCGGCTCGACGTCGCGTCCCTCACGGGCCGCTCGGTCTCGGCGTCCACCGGGGACTGAAGGACGCCGCCGGCGTCCGTCTTTCGCACGGCCGGACGCCCCCGCACCCGCCCACGGACACTGTCGGACGCCGCCCCTAGACTCGGCCCATGAGCGAGTACCCGACGACGCGACGCGACGACCTGGTCGAAGACCACTTCGGCCACCCCGTCGCCGACCCGTACCGCTGGCTGGAGAACGCGGAGGCGCCCGAGACGCTCGAGTGGGTCGCCCGGCAGCAGGCCTTCACCGAGAGCGCGCTGGCGGCGCTGCCCGAGCGCGGGTGGTTCTCCGAGGTGATGGGGCGCGTCATGGCGCGTCCGCGGGCCGGCCTCCCGCACGAGCGCGGCGGCAGGTTCCTGCTCGCCCGCAACGACGGCTCGCAGGCGCAGGACGTCTGGTACGTGGCCGACTCGCTGGACGAACTGGTGGTGGGCGGGCGCGTCATCCTCGACCCGAATCGCTGGTCGGCCGACGGCACCGACTCGCTGGCGTTCGCGAGCCTCTCCGACGACGGCCGCCGGTTGGCCTACGGGGTCAGCCACGGCGGCTCCGATTGGCGCGCGATCCGCGTCCTGGATCTGGAGTCGGGCGGCGAGCCGATCGCCGAGCCCGACGTGATCGCGAAGTTCAGCGACGCCGAGTGGCTGCCCGACGGGGCGTCCTACCTGTACCTCACCTACGACCAGGCGACGCACGCGCGGGGCACCGACACCGACGAGCTGGGTCCGGCGCGCCTGATGCTGCACCGGGTGGGGGAGGCGTCCGACGAACTGGTGGTCGCGTTCGACGACGACGAACGCCTGATGCCCTGGGCCGAGGTGTCGGCCGACGGGCGCTGGGTCATCGTCATGGTCGGCCGCGGCACCGAGCGGCGCAACCGTGTGTGGGCGTACCCCCTGACGACCGCCCAGGGGCGGTCGGTGCTGGGCGAGTGCGTCCGGGTGGTCGATGAGGCGGTGGCGGAGTTCGAGTTCATCCGCACGGTCGGGTCGATCGCCCTGCTGCGCACCGACCTCGACGCCCCGCGCGGCCGCGTGGTCGCGATCGACCTCGAAGCGCCGGAGGCCGGCGTCAGCGAGGTGGTGCCCGAGTCTGCCGACACGCTGATGTCGGTGGCGGCGTCGGGCGACGAGTTGCTGCTTGTCGATCTGGCGGACGCGCAGGGTCGCCTGCGGCGGGCGTCCCTGTCGGGCATCGGGCTGGGCGACGTCGAGCTGCCGGTCGGGGCGATCGTCGCGCTGGACGCGTCGCCGAGGCGTCCAGAGGCGTACGTCGGCGTGAGCACGCTGGACGCGCCGCTCCAGGCGTTCGAGGTGGCGTCCGGGCGGGTGCGTCCGCTGGAGCTGGCCGGTTCGGTCGAGCGCATCGCGCCGCCCTACACCGTGGAGCGGCGGGTGGCGGAGAGCAAAGACGGGACGCCGGTGCCGTACTTCCTCGTCCGGGCGGCGAGCGTGCCCGGGCCGGATCCCGAGGTGGCCGAGCCGGCGCTCGACGATGGGCCGGTCCTGACGGCGACGGCCGAGCCCGAGCCGCACGCGCCCGACCAGCCGGCGCCCGAGGCGTCCCCGGGGCCGCGGCCGACCCTGCTGTACGGCTACGGGGGGTTCAAGATCCCGCTGCAGCCCGACTATCGGCCGGGCTGGTCGGCGTGGCTGGCGGCCGGGGGCGTCCTGGCGCTGGCGAACCTGCGCGGCGGGGGCGAGTTCGGCACGCAGTGGTACGAGGACGGCCGGCTCGCCCACAAGCAGAAGGTCTTCGACGACGCGATCGCGGTCGCCGAGCACCTCGTCGAGA
This sequence comes from Nigerium sp., assembly GCF_039811905.1. Taxonomy (NCBI): domain Bacteria; kingdom Bacillati; phylum Actinomycetota; class Actinomycetes; order Propionibacteriales; family Propionibacteriaceae; genus Nigerium; species Nigerium sp. The sequence continues at coordinate 51,821 of NZ_JBDHZL010000004.1, forward strand.
CCGGCGTCAGCTCGCCCGCGCACCTCGCCGTTCACGGGCGCAGCAACGGCGGGCTGCTCGCGGGGGCGCTCTTGACGCAGCGCCCCGACCTGTTCGCCGCGGCGCTGCCGAGCGTGGGCGTCCTCGATCTGCTGCGGTTCCACCGCTTCACGATCGGGTCGGCATGGGTCTCCGACTACGGCGATCCCGACACGAAGGAGGGCTTCGAGGCCGCCTATACGTACAGCCCGCTGCACAACGTCGACCCGGGCATCGCGTACCCGGCCACGCTGGTGTCGACGGCCGACCACGACGACCGGGTCGTCCCGCTGCACAGCTTCAAGTTCGCGGCCGCGTTGCAGCACAGCCAGGCGTCCGAGGCGCCGGTGCTGCTGCGGGTCGACTCCTCGGCCGGGCACGGCGCCGGGAAGTCGACCGCGATGGTGGCCGCCGAGTGGGCCGACCTGCTCGCCTTCGCGGCCCACCACACCCACCTGATCGTGCCGCCCGAGGGCTGATGGGCACAGCCGGGGTCCGGGCTGCCCCGGGCACCCAGCGAGCAGGGGCGATCGGCCGGCCGGCGTCTCAGCCGAGCCGGCGCACCGGACGTTCCAGCAGGCCCGCGGGCACCGGGCGCCGCTCGTGGCGCGGCTTCGCGGCCTGCCCGGAGGTGCGCGCCGAGGCTCCCGCCGCGCTCGCCGTGCCGATCAGCAGTTGCCGGTCGTCGGTCAGCGCTGCGCAGAAGGTCGTCGAGCCGCACGCGACGCCCCAGAGGGCCCCCGCCGACACGGCGCCGAGGTTGGCCCAGGACGCGCCGTTCCACTGGCGGATCGTCCCGTCGGCGCCGCTGACCAGGCATTTGGTCGCCGTCGGGCACGACACGCCCGTCAGCGGGACGCCTGCGGCGATCGTGGCTGCCGCCGCGAACGTCCGCCCGTCGAAGCGGCTCGCGTGCCCCGCGTCGTCGACCGCGACGCAGGCGGACGCGGAGGCGCAGTCCACGTCGGAGAACGCCGACGCGCCCGGCACGGTGGCCGGCGGGCTCCAGGTCGAGCCGGTCCAGGTGGTGACCCGCGCCCCGGCTTCGACCGCCGCGCAGAAGGACGCCGTCGGGCACGACACCTGCGGCGCGGAGAGCGCCGGCATCGGGCGCGGCGTCCACGAGGTTCCGTCGAACGTGAACGACTGCCCGCCCGTCGCCGTGGCCAGGCAGAACGTGGCCGTCGGGCACGACAGGGACGACGCGACCGCGTCGCCGGCGAGCGGCAGGGGGGCCGGGTCGAGGGTCCAGGTATCGCCGGCGAGGCGGGCGATGCGCCCGTCGTAGGCCAGCGCGGTGCAGTGGGTCGCGTCCGCGCACGTGACGTCGCCGGCCAGCGTGTTGCCGAACGGGTTCGTCTTGACCACCTGGCCGGTGCTCCTCCGGACGACCACCTCACCGTTGCGCGCGATCACCGCGCACGTCCCGTCGGCGGTGCAGTCTGCGGCGGCGAGGGTGTTGACGAGCAGAAGCGTGCCGCGCGACGCGGCGTCCGTGCGGCCGGCCGGCCAGAGCAGCCCGGCGGCGTCCCCGAGCATGCAGAACGTGTCCGTCCCGCAGGACGCCGCCGTCGCGGCGCCCTCGGACGCCGTCGTCCAGCGCGTCCCGTCGAAGGTCGCGCGCAGGTCGCCCGACGTCGCGGCGAGGCAGTGCGTCGCGGAGTCGCACGTCACCGTGGTGACCGGGGCGGGCAGGGAGTCGTCGAGGCGCCACGACCCGGCGTCGCGGAAGAGGCGTCCGGTCGCGTCGCCCGCGACGCACCCGTCCGCCGTCGGGCAGGCGACGGACGTCAGCAGCGCCCCGTCCGCCACCGTCGACGGCGTCCAGGAGCCACCCGCGAGGCGCCACGCGCGCCCGGTGTCGTCGACGGCCGTGCAGGCGTCGACGGTGGCGCAGGCGAGGGCGGTCGGCTGCCCGACGTCCGCCCCCAGCGATGTTGGCGCGCTCCACGACCCGGCGGCCAGGCGGCTTCCCCGGCCGGACGCGTCGACGGCCACACACGCGCCGGCCACCGGGCAGGAGAGGCCCGTGATCGAGTCGGGGCTTACGCCGGCCCGGACGAACCCGGCGCCCGTCCACGTGTAGACGGCCCCGGAGTAGGTGCCCACGGCGCAGAAGTCGGCGGTCGGGCACGAGATCGCGGTCACGCCCGCGTCGTCGACGAGCTGGGCCGGCGTCCAGGAGCCAGCCCGGTCGAAGGACACGTTGCCGTACAGGTCCCCGGCAAGGCAGAATGCGCTGCCCGCGCAGCTCACGGCGGTGATGTAGCCCTGCGGGCGTCCGAGTGAGGCCGACGCCGGGCTCCAGGAGAGCTTTGGCGGTGCGGGCGTCGGGGGTGGCACCGGGTTACCGACCACATACCCCTGGACGTCCACGATGACGTCGGTGGCCGCGTAGCTCGCGACGGTCACGACGCCCGCCGCGTTCACCCGCGCCAAGACGCTGTTCGCGACGGTCTGCCCGGCGGCGTAGTTGAGGGTCGACGTCGTGGGCCCCGTCCCGGACGGATAGACCGCGAGGTTGCCGGCGGCGGCGGGGTTCACCGCGGTCACGTTCACCATGACCGCCTGCACGCCCGTCGCCGGGACACCTCCGGCGCCGGTCACCTTCACGTCGACCGTGCCGCGCGCGGGGAGCCGGCGGGCGGGCGTCCGGGTGTCGAGCCGCCGGGACGGCGCGAGGCCCACGTAGTCGCTGCCGTTCTTGAAGTAGCCCGCGACGTCGACGATCACGTCGGTCGCGCCGTAGCTGCGCAGCGCAATCTGGCCGTTCGTGCCGACCTTCGTGACCGCCAGCGCCGGGACGGTCTGCCGCGCCGTGTAGTTCAGGTTGGACGCCGTCGGCACGGCCGCGCCGGCCGGGAAGACGGCCAGGTTCCCGGCCCGGTCGGGGTTCACCGCGGTCACGTTGACGGCGACGCCGCTCACGCCCGTCGTCGGGACGCCTCCGCGCCCGAGCACGGAGACGGTCTTCGTCACTCCGGACGCCAGCCGCGTCGCCCCGAGCCGCGTCCGCGTGTCGACGATCCGGGCGGGCGTCAGCCCGACGAAGTTGCCGCTGCCGGCGGGGTAGTACCCGGCGACGTCGAGGAGCACGTGGGCGCTGGCGTAGGTGTAGACGCTGAGGCGTCCGCCGGTGCCGAGCTTCACGATCGCCTGGTTGGCGACGGTCTGCCGGGCGACGTAGTTCACGTTGGACGCCCCCGGCAGCCCCGTGCCGGCGGGCCAGACGGCCGCGTTCCCGGCGCCTGCGGCGTCCACGATGGTGAGGTTCACGACGACGGCCGAGGCTGTCGCCGGGACGCCGCCGCGCCCGCCGACCTGGACGGTGACGGTGCCCTTCGCGGGGACGGGCGTCCGGGTGGCGATGCCGTTGGCGGCGCGCGTGTCGAGGAGGCGGACCGGCGTCAGGGCCGTGTAGGGCCCTGGCAGGGCCGCCTGGGCGGGCGGCGCGGCGGCGACCGCGCCGGCGAGGCTGCCGACAAGCAGCGCCACGGCGGTGGCGATCCGCAGGATCAGGGGAGCGGGACGTCGCATCGCAGTTCTCCGGTTCCGGGCGGCCGGTGCCGCCTGCTGCGGGCATCGTAGAGACACCTGGCGAGCCGAACCGCGAAACCGCGCTGCGGTTGCGGATTAGTTTTTCGCTTTCACAAGCGTCGGACGCCCGTTCTCGGCCCCGGCCCGACGCGTTCCGGTTGGCGACGCCCCCGACGCGCTCGGCTGCGCGGCGGCGTCCGGCTACCATGGACCGGCTATGCCCGCCGAGACGTCGCCCGTGGCCGCCGAGCCCACCATCGCCTTCGACCCCACGCTGCCGATCAGCGCGGCGGTCGACGAGATCCGCGCGGCCCTGGACGCCCACCAGGTCGTCATCGTCGCCGGCGAGACCGGGTCGGGCAAGACGACGCAGTTGCCGAAGATCTGCCTGCTCGCCGGACGCCGGCGCATCGGGCACACCCAGCCGCGGCGCATCGCCGCGCGGACCGTCGCCGAGCGCATCGCGCAGGAGATGGAGGTTCCGCTGGGCGACACGGTCGGCTACCAGGTGCGGTTCACGCGGCACGCCGGCCGACGGACCGCGGTGAAGCTGATGACCGACGGCATCCTGCTCGCCGAGATCGCCCACGACCGCGACCTGCGCCGCTACGACACGATCATCATCGACGAGGCGCACGAGCGCAGCCTCAACATCGACTTCCTGCTCGGCTACCTGAAACAGCTGCTGCCGCGGCGTCCGGATCTGAAGGTCATCGTGACCTCCGCGACCATCGACACCGCGCGTTTCAGCGAGCATTTCGACGACGCGCCGATCATCGAGGTGTCCGGCCGGACGTACCCCGTGGAGATCGTGTACGACCCGCCGCCCGAGGGGGACGCCGACCCGATCGACGGCATCTGCGCGGCGGTCCGGCAGCTGCATGCGCTGGGGGAGGGCGACATCCTGGTCTTCCTGTCCGGCGAGCGCGAGATCCGGGACACTGCCGACGCACTCGCCGCCCTCGACCTGCGCGCGACCGGGATCCTGCCGCTGTACGCACGGCTCTCGGCCGCCGAGCAGCACCGCGTCTTCGCCCCGCACGCCGGCACGCGGGTGGTGCTCGCGACGAACGTGGCCGAGACGTCGCTGACCGTGCCGGGCATCCGGTCGGTCGTCGACCCGGGCTTCGCGCGCATCTCCCGCTACTCGGCGCGGACGAAGGTGCAGCGCCTCCCCATCGAGCCGATCTCGCAGGCGTCCGCCAACCAGCGCGCGGGCCGCTGTGGCCGCGTCGGCCCGGGCATCTGCGTCCGCCTGTACTCGCAGGAGGATTTCGAGGCCCGGCCCGAGTTCACCGAGCCCGAGATCCTCCGCACGAACCTCGCCAGCGTCATCCTCCAGATGGCCGAGGCGCGGCTCGGCCCGATCGAGCGGTTCCCGTTCGTCGAGGCGCCGGACGCCGCGCAGGTCCGCGACGGGCTGCGGCTGCTCACCGAGCTGAATGCGCTGGAGCCGCACGAGCGCGGGGACGCGGGCGTCCGGCTGACGCCCACCGGACGCCTGCTGGCTCAACTGCCCGTCGACCCGCGGCTCGGGCGCATGCTGGTGCAGGCGTCCGAGGAGGGCTGCCTGAAGGACGCCACCGCGATCGTCGCCGGGCTGGCGATCCCCGACGTGCGGGAGCGTCCGGCCGAGCACCAGGCCGAGGCGGACGGCCTGCACCGGCGGTTCTGGCGTCCGCTGGAGGCCGGTGGTGACGACGCCGAGCGGGACGCGTCCGACATCGCCGCGTTGCTGCGCCTGTGGAAGTACCTCCGCGGACGCCGCCGCGAGCTCTCCGGCAGCGCCTTTCGCCGGTTGTGCCGCGACGAGTACCTGAGCTTCCTGCGCATCCGTGAGTGGCAAGACCTGACGACCCAGCTCCGCGAGGCGACCCGCGACCTGAAGATGGGCGGACGCCGTGAGCGGGCGTCCGGGGGGCGCGATCAGGCGGAGTCCCCGTCCGGCAAGCGCGGACGCCGCGGCCGGGCGGCGGAGAAGGCGTCCGGGACGCCGAAGGGCGGGGAGGCGACGGGGGAGACGGCCGGGCGGGCGCCGATCGACTGGGACGGCATCCACCGCAGTGTGCTGGCGGGCCTGCTGTCGCACGTGGGGCTCATCGACGTCCGGACGACGGCGCGGGAGAACCGCGGGCCGCGCCGGGGGCGGCGTCCGATTCCCGAGTACGTGGGGGCGCGCGGCGTCCGGTTCGCCATCCAGCCGGGCTCGGCGGCCGCGAAGGCCACGCCCGAGCTCGTGATGGCGGTCGAACTGGTCGAGACATCGCGGTTGTGGGCGCGGACGGTCGCGCCGATCCGGCCCGAGTGGGTCGAGCAGGTCGGCGAGCACCTGCTGAAGCGCAGCTACTCCGAGCCGCGCTGGTCGGCGTCGGCGGGCCAGTGCGTCGCGACGGAGAAGGTGAGCCTGCTCGGCGTCCCGATCGTCGCCGACCGCACGGTGAGCTATGGGCGCATCGACCCGGTCGTGGCGCGGGAGGTGTTCATCCGCTCCGCCCTCGTCGAGGGGCAGTGGCGGACGCGGCACCACTTCTTCGCGCGGAACGAGCGCGTCCGGCGCGAGGCCGAAGACCTGGAGGAGCGCACCCGGCGCCGCGACCTCGTCGTCGACGACGCCGCGATCTACGCGTTCTACGACGCGCGCGTCCCGGCGGGCATCACCACCGTCGCCCATTTCGACCGCTGGTGGCGCGACCAGCGGCGGCGCGACGAGCACGTGCTCGACCTGACGATGGACGACGTCCTGGACGCCGACGCCGACGAGGTCGACTCCGGTGATTTCCCGGAGGTCTGGACCGTCGGCGGCACCGACGTCCCGGTCAGCTACACGTTCGACCCCGGCACGCAGAGCGACGGGGTGTCCGTCGACCTGGACGTCTCCGTCCTCAACCAGGTGGACGCCGCCCCCTTCTCCTGGCAGGTGCCGGGCCTGCGCGCCGAGCTCGCGACCGAGATGATCCGGCGGCTGCCCAAGCAGCAGCGGGTGCATTTCGTGCCCGCCCCGGACTGGGGACGCCGCGCCGTCGAGCACCTGGGCGAGCCGCGGCCCGGCGAGCCGTTCCCCGAGGCGTTGGCCCGCGCGTTGACCGCGCTGTCGGGGCGGCCGGTCGAGGCGTCCGAGTTCGACGTGGATGCCGTCCCCGAGCATCTGCGCGTCACGTACGTCGTGACGGACGCGACGAAGCCGCCGGCGGCATCTGAACTGGGCTCTGGCAAGGACTTCGGTGCCCTGCGCAAGCAGTTCGCGCCCGCGCTGAACGCGCGGCTGAATCGAGCGGCGCCCGGCGTGACACACGCGGGGGCGACGTCGTGGGAGTTCGGGACGCTGCCCGAGGAAGTCGAGCTCGCCGGGGGCGGGTCGCCTCTGCTGGGGTACCCCGCCCTGGTCGACCAGACGACGTCGGTCGGGGTGAAGGTGGCGAACACGCGCGAGCGGGCGCGCCGGTGGCAGGCGTCCGGGTTGCGGAGGCTCGTCACCCTCGCGAGCCCCGACCCGACGAAATCGGTGTTCGCGCGCATGGGCAACGAGACGAAGTTCGCGCTCGCCGCGGGGCCTTACCCGAGCACGAACGCGGCCCTCGCGGACGCCCGCCTCGCCGCGACCGGGGCGCTGCTGCTCGCCAAGGGCGTCGACGCCGACGCCGTCCGGGATGCCGACGCCTTCCGGCGCGCTGTGGACGCGGTACGTCCCGACGCCGCGGACGCCATGCAGCGCATCGTCGCGACGACCGGGCGTGTCCTCGTCCGGACGCAGGCGGTCGAACGGGCCCTGCAGGGGCGTCCGGACGACGACTCGGTCGGCGACGTCCGCGCCCAACTCGGCAACCTGGTGTTCCCGGGCTTCGTCGCCGCGACGCCAGAGCCCCACTTCGGACGCCTCGAGCGGTACGTCCACGCCATCGAGCGCCGCATCGAGGGTTGGCGAACGCATCCCGCCCGCGAGGCGCAGAACCTCGGTCTGATCACCGACCTGGAGGACGCCTACGCCGCCGCCGTGGAGCGCTACGACGTCGGCGACCTGCCGACGGACGCCGTCGAGGTGGGCTGGCTGCTCGAGGAGTTGCGCGTGAGCCTCTTCGCCCAGTCGTTGGGGACCGCCCAGCCGGTCTCCGCCAAGCGCGTCCGCGCCGCGATCGCGGCGCTCGGGTGAGAGTGGCGTCCCTGCTCGCCTGAGCGCCGGCCTTCTGGCATGGGCGTGACCTGCCCATGAAGATGGGCGGCTCCGGACGCCGGCGCTGGGCGTCAGCTCCTGCCGCCGGCGGTTCGCCGTCCGAGAGGAGGCACGCCGATGCCTGTGGCTTGCTCACACCTCGTGGGCAAACCACAGCATTGCCCGCTCACGCTTCCAGGACGGGCCCTGATGCCCCACGTCGGAGGACGTCCCGCACCGGCAGCCGGGCCGTTGCGGGCTCGGATGCTCAGCGAAGCCGCAGCGGCACGACCGCGTAGCCGCCCACCGGCGGCTGCTCGCGTTCGCGGGGGCGCTCCGGATCCGACTCGATCGCGGACGTCGCGGCCAGCAGCGCGCGCACGAAGACGCGCAGTTCCAGCGTCGCGAGGGGACGCCCCGGGCACACGTGCTTCCCGATGCCGTAGACGAGGTTGTACGGAGCGTGGGCGTCGGGATCGAAGGCGTCCGGGTCGTCGAAGATCTTCGGGTCGCGGTTCGCGGCGCGCCAGTGCAGGCTCAGCCGGTCCCCGGCGGCGATCTGCTGCCCGCCGAGGCAGACGTCCGCGGTGGCGACGCGGCGGTTGGCGACGAACGGGTCGTCGATCCGCAGGATCTCGTCGACCACCGCGTCGAACTCGCGGTCGCTCACGCCGTCGCGGAGCCGTGTCTGCACTTCGGGATGATCGGCCAGGTAGGCGCACACCACGCCCGCGCACAGGGCCATCGAGCCGAGGTCGCCGCCGGTCCAGTTGCGCAGGATCGAGACGATCTCCTCCTCCCGCAGCGGCTTCCCGAGGACGGTCGTGTTCATCAGTTCGGCGGTGATGTCCACCGGGACGCCCGCGACGCCGCGACGCTCCGCCAGCAGCGACCGGATGATCGCGTCGAACCGCTCGGCCACCTCGGCCGTCCGGGCCCGGTCGCCGGAGCGGGTCGCCGCGTGGTTGTCCCGCATCCAGGCGAGAAGGTCCTCCTCGAGGTCGGCCCGCCAGCCCAGCCAGACGCTCTGGGCGCGCACCGCGTAGCGGGCGCCCGCCTCGACCGCGTCCAGCGAGCCCGGCACGTCCAGGGCCTCCACGAGTTCGGCCGACACGCGACGCAGCTCGGGCTCGACGGCGTCCATGCGATGGGCCGTGAAGAACTCCTCGACCAGCGCCCGGTAGGCGGTGTGCGTCGGCCCGTCGAGGCCGTTCGGAACCTGCAGAAAGCGGGACGCCGCGTTGCTGAACGTGCGATCGTCCAGCGCCGCCCCCTGGACGTCGGCGTGGGAGGTCAGCGTCCACGTGCCCCGCTCGTCTCGCCTGACGGGGCTGGGGCTGATGCGCGGCGGCGCATCGGGGGACTCGTGCGGTGCGGGCTCGTCGGACATGGTGCCCATCTTGTCGCGGACAGCCCCCGATCACCGGCGATTCGGGATCGTGGACGGGACCGCGCTCCTCCGGGCGGCCGCGCCCGCAAGCTCACGCTAGCTCGGAAACATTCCGGCTTGATCAGGCCACTTCTGCCGGACGCCGGGATGTTCCTCGGTACCAAAGTGCCGTCTGCCTCCGCCTTTCGTCGCGAGCCTCCGGACGCCGCTGTCGGACGTCCCCCGAGCCCCGTAGTTTGGACATCGGCAATACCCCGCCCGGAGGGGCCGGACCAGGCACCGGCCCCTCCGAACATTCTCGCCAGCCATCCCACCCCTTGATCGCGGCCGCCCGCGCTGGCCCGTCCTTGCTGGTCCACCGGCAGCCCGGTTACTTCTCTCGCTCATCGCGGACGTCGACCTCCCGGCCGTGTCGTTCCCGGGCAGTAGAGTGACGCCATGTTGGATCCCGAGGCGCTGTACACCACGAACGCCGACCAGTGGGATGTGGTGGCCGGGCATGCACCGGTCATGCTGCACCTCCTGCAGGGCTACGTGGATGCGGGCGGCGTCTCCCGCAACCTCGCCGAGCATCTGCTGATGCAGTGCCCTCACGAGGTCGTCGCCGAGTTCGACTGCGACCAACTGCACGACTATCGCTCGCGGCGTCCGCCCATGACGTTCGACGTGAACACCTGGGTCGAGGTGGAGATGCCTCGCCTGGTGCTGCACCGCATGACGGACGACGCCGGCCGTGACTTCCTGCTGCTCGAGGGGCCCGAGCCCGACTCGCAGTGGGAGCGCGCCTGCACGGCCATTCTCGACCTTGCCGGCCGGCTCGGCGTGACGCAGTTCGTCACCGCGACGGGCACCCCCTTCGGCGTCCCCCATACGCGCCCGGTTCTGGTCACCGCACACGCCACGTCGCCCGAGCTGGTGGGGGAGAACCCGATGCCCTTCGAGCGCGTCCAGGTGCCGGGCAGCTTCTCGACGCTGCTCGAATACCGGGCGGGCCAGCGCGGCTTGCTGGGCCGCGGGTTCGTCACCTACGTGCCCCATTACCTCGCGCAGGGCGCGTTCACGCCCGCCACGGTGACGGCGCTCGATCGCGTGATGGACGCCGCCGGCCTCGTCCTGCCGCGCGACCCGCTGGCGGGCACGGTGCAGGCGACGCTGGACGCGTTGGAGAACGAAATGGCCGGCGACGAGGATCTGCCGGCGCTGATCGCGACGCTGGAGGCGCAGTACGACGACCTGGCCCGGCAAGGGCAGCGGTCGGTGCCCTCGGCGGACGAGATCGGCGCGGCGGCGGAGCGCTTCCTCGCCGAACGGGACGACGAGGGGGAGGGGTCCTGATGCCACAGACGGTCCAGGAATTGGTCGAGTTGCTCGAGTTGGAGGAGGTCGACCATCTCCGCTACCGCGGGCAGGATCCGCGGACCACGATGCAGCGCACCTACGGGGGGCAGGTGATGGGCCAGGCGCTGTCGGCGATGTACTCCACCGTCCCCGACGGCCGGCTGTGCCACTCGCTGACCGGCTACTTCTTGAGGCCGGGGGTGCCGAAGGCGTCGATCGACTATCAGGTCTCGGTGATGCTGGACGGAGGGTCGTTCTCGAACCGGCGCGTGGTCGCCGAGCAAGAGGGGCGGCCGATCTTCGTGATGGCGGCGTCGTTCAAGACCCCGGAGGACGGGTTCGAGCACCAGATCAGCGCCTTCCAGCCGCCGCCCCCGCCCGAGGATTGCCCGCCGTTGGCCGACGTGCTCGCGGTCCGGTCGAGCCGGGCGAAGCGGGCGTGGATGCAGGAGTGGGCGGCGCTCGACGTCCGGTACGCCGACAGCTCGCTGACCAGCGAACTCGACCGCAACGCCCGGCTGCTCGTCTGGGTGAAGACGGCCGACGACCTTCCGGCAGATCCGCGCGTCCACCAGCAGGTGCTCGCCTACGCGAGCGACCTGACGATCCTGGCCGTCAGCACGCTTACGCATCCGGTGGACTTCTACAGCCCGCAGATGCAGGTGGCCACGATCAACCACTCGATGTGGTTCCACCGCCCGATCCGGGCGGATCGCTGGGTGCTCTACGACCAGGCGTCCCCGAACGCCTCGAACGCGCTCGGGCTGTCGATGGGACGCCTCTACGCCGGCAAGACGCTCGGCGCCTCGTGCGCACAAGAGGGGCTCATCCGGATGACGAAACCGGACGAGCCCCTCTGATGGGCCGGCGAGCCTGGGGTGTCAGGCCGCCAGCGCGCTCTCGTCACGCAGCTTGGCGATCGCGTGACGCTCGATCTGCCGGACGCGCTCGGCCGTGATGCCCCACACGGCGGCGATGTCGGCGAGCTTGGCCTGACGGCCGTCGAGCAGCCCGTAGCGGCGGCGGACGACATCGGCCGAACGGTCGTCGAGGCAGTCGAGCAGCGCTTCGAGCCGCTGCCGATCCTCCGCGTCGAGCACCATCTCATCGGGGCCGGGCGTCGCGTCGCGGGCGATCAGGTCGCCGAGCGCGGTGTCGCCGTCTTCCTCCACCGGGGCGTCGAGGCTGACGTGCTCGCGGGCGAGGCGGATCAGGTCGATGACCTTCTCCTCGTCGATGTCGAGTTCCTCGGCGATCTCGACGACCTCCGGCTCGCGGCCGAGGCGACGCTCGAGCGTGCGCCGGGTGGCCGAGACCTGGTTGATCTGCTCGGCGACGTGAACGGGCAGCCGGACGATGCGCCCCTGCTGCGCGATGCCACGGCTGATCGACTGACGCACCCACCACGTGGCGTAGGTGGAGAACTTGAAGCCCTTGCTGTAGTCGAACTTCTCGACGGCGCGGATGAGGCCGGTGTTGCCCTCCTGCACCAGATCCAGCAGCGGCATCGCCTGGCGGCCGTACTTGCGGGCCACCGAGACGACGAGACGAAGGTTGGCGGTCACGAACTGGTGCATCGCCAGGTCGCCCCTGCGGACGATCTCGCGCAACTCGTCGTCCGTGGCGTCCACTGCGGCATCGCCGCGGTCGGCGTCGGAGGTGACCCCGTCCAGAATCGACTGGGCATACAGCCCGGCCTCGATCTCGCGGGCGAGGTGGACTTCTTGCTCGGCGGTCAGCAGAGGGGTCTTGGCGATGCCATCGAGGTACAGACCAACCGCGTCCTTGCCATCGATGCCGTCGCTCGTGCGTGTCCGGTGAGCACTCGAGATCATGTACGAATCCTTTCGTCGTGCACCTAGTACAACGCGGAAGGGCTCGATTTTGTTCGGGCAGTGCCCCGAAAACACCCTGAGGTGTGCCCTGACGGCCCAGCTCACGACCGAGGTCGGACGCCGCATCAAACCCGAGTCGGTTGCGCGCGGCACCCGGACGCCGCGGCTACCGGGTCGTCTGGTCGATGATCCAGGCCAGCTCGAACGCGCGATCCCGCCAGCCCGCGTACCGGCCCGAGACGCCGCCGTGTCCGGCGACCATCTCGGTGCGCAGCAGAATCGGCCGGTCGGGGCCGTTGGTGGCGGTCGCGCGCAGCCGCGCGATCCACTTGGCGGGCTCGGTCACCTCGACGCGCGTGTCGTTGAGCGACGTCGTGGCGAGGATCGCGGGGTAGCGGGCCGCGCGGACGTTCTCGTACGGCGAGTACGACTTCATGACGTCGTAGATGCGCGGGTCATGCAGCGGGTCGCCCCACTCCTCCCACTCCATGACCGACAGCGGCAGCTCAGGGTTCAGGATCGTCGTGAGGGCGTCCACGAACGGGACGGCGGCGTGCGCCGCCCGACAGAGATCCGGCGCCAGGTTCATGACCGCCCCGATCAGCAGGCCTCCCGCCGAGCCGCCTTCGATGGCGAGCCGCTCCGGGCTGGTGTAGCCGGCGTCCACCAGATGGCGCGCGCACGCGATGAAGTCGGTGAACGTGGTGGGCTTGGCGTCCAGCTTGCCGGACTCGTACCACGACCGCCCCAGCTCGCCGCCCCCGCGGACGTGCGCGATCGCGACCACGTAGCCCCGGTCGAGCAGCGACAGCCGCGAGATCGAGAAGAACGGGTCGATGGACACCTCGTAGCTGCCGTAGCCGTACAGGAGGCACGGCGCGGAGCCGTCCAGCGGCACGCCGGCGGGCCGGATCACCGACAGCGGCACCTCCACGCCGTCGGGCGCGGTGGCCCACAGCCGCTCCTGGACGTACGCGCTCGGGTCGAAGGGGCCGTGCCGCGGATGGTCGCGGACGGGCGTCCGCTTCAGGACGCGGCGTTCGCCGGTGTCGAACTGGTACTCGATGAGCTCGGGCGGCGTGGCGAGCGACTCGAACATCAACCGGACGCGATCGGTGTCGACATCTGGATCCTCCTCGGCCCCGACCGTGTACAGCGGCTCGGCGAACAGGATCGGCTGCGGGTCGCCGAGCGAGCCGTCGGGCAGTCTCCGCAGGAACGCCAACCCCGTGAGCCCCTCGACGCGCTGGCTGACCAGCAGCCCGCGCGTGTACGCGGTGACGCCGTTCAGCCGGACGCCGCGGCGCGCGGGGATCACGGTCGTCCAGTCGTCCGGAGAGGTGGACTCCACCGGGGCACGGCTGAGCATGAAGTCCTGAGCGCCGTCGTTGTGCAGGATGTAGAGGGCGTCGGGAGCCACCTCGACCGTGTAATCCACGCCCGGACGCCGCCGTGCCACACAGCGCGGGGCGGCGTCCGGGGTGGCGGTGGGGATGAGGTGACACTCGGTCGTGGTCGGGCTGCCGATCTCGATCAGGACCCACTCGTAGCCGCGGGCCGCGTCCACGCCCATCCAGAACCGCTCGTCGGGCTCCGCGAGCACCAGGACATCACCGGCGGGCGGCGTCCCCAGGCGGTGACGCCACACCTCGTGGGGACGCCACGCCGCGTCCACGCGCAGGTAGAAGACCCAGTCGTCGCCGGCCCAGGCGCCCCCGGCGCCGACCCCGAGGATGGGGTCGCCGACCGTCTCGCCGGTCGCGATCTCCTTCACGACCAGGTCGTAGCGCTCGTCGCCCGCGACGTCGACGGAGTAGCCGAGGAGGCGTCCGTCGGGGGAGACGTCCGCCCAGCCGAGCGCGCAGTACGCCTCGCCCTCGGCGAGGGCGTTGACATCGAGCAGGACGGTCTCGTCGGGCAGCGGGGCGTCGCCCACGTCGGGGATCTGATCGCGCCCGGACGCCGCCACCCGGCAGTGGATGGGGTAAGCCAGGCCCTCGACCGTCCGGGTGTAGTACCAGAAGCTGTCCCCGGAGGTGTGCGTGACGAAGCTCGGCACGGAGAGGTCCGTCTGCTGGGTCCGGGCGTCCAGGTCGGCGTACAGCTCGTCGCGCAGCCCTGCCAGGGGGGCGGTGACGGCGGCTGTGTACTCGTTCTCGGCCGTCAGGTAGCGCAGCAGGCGCGGGTCGGTCTTGTCGGCCATCCAGCGGTAGGGGTCGTCGACGCGGTCGGAGTGCTCGACCCGGGTGTACGGCTCGACGGGGGCGACCGGCGCGGTGACCGAGGGGGACACGATGATGGGCATCCCGCCACGATAGCGGCGCCTCGGGGTGGCGATCGTGGCGCGCGGGTCCCGCCGCAGCGCGCGCCGCGCGCGAGCATCAGCGGGCTCACCACGCCGTTTGGGTAGTGTGAATGGACGTGCAAGAATGGCCCTCTGCGCAAGCCATTGACAAGTCCCGGTTCTTGTGCGCCCTAAACCGGATGAGAGGATCACTGTGACTCCACGCTCCGCAAAGTCCCCCGCCGCTGCCGCGAAGAGCAGCCCCGCCAAACCGCGCCGTGCGCGGGCGTCCTCGAAGGGGCCGTCCACGAAGGCGAAGGCCGCTACGGAGACCATGCAGAACGCAAAGGTCGCCGCCGAGGAGGCGGACGATCTGGAGGTCTCGGCCACGCCCGACGAGGTCGATCCCGAGCAGTTGGACGAGGACGCCGCCGACACCGAGACGGACGGCGAAGAGGACCTGACAGTCCAGGAGGCGATCACCGCCTCCAAAGACGTGAAGTTCCAGCGTGAGGGCAACGACGTCGTCCTGACCGTCGGAGGCAAGAAGCGCACGCTGGACGAGGTCGACGAGAACGAGTTCGAGCCGGCGGAGGCCGCGAAGGAGGAGAAGAAGCTCGTCGAGGACGAGGGCTTCGTGGTCTCCGACGCCGACGACACCGACGAGCCCGAGCAGCAGGTGATGGCGGCCGGCGCGACCGCCGACCCGGTCAAGGACTACCTGAAGCAGATCGGCAAGGTGGCTCTGCTGAACGCCGAGCAGGAGGTTCAGCTCGCCAAGCGCATCGAGGCGGGGCTGTTCGCCGACGAGTCGATCACCGACGGGTCGGTGAAGGATCCCGACGTCGACGACTACGAGTGGATCGCGGAGGACGGCCGCCGCGCGAAGAATCACCTGCTGGAGGCGAACCTCCGCCTGGTCGTCTCGCTGGCCAAGCGCTACACGGGTCGCGGGATGCTGTTCCTCGACCTGATCCAGGAGGGCAACCTCGGTCTGATCCGCGCCGTCGAGAAGTTCGACTACACCAAGGGCTACAAGTTCTCCACGTACGCCACGTGGTGGATCAAGCAGGCGATCACGCGTGCGATGGCCGACCAGGCGCGCACGATCCGTATCCCGGTGCACATGGTCGAGGTCATCAACAAGCTCGCCCGCGTGCAGCGGCAGATGCTGCAGGATCTGGGGCGCGAACCCACGCCCGAGGAGCTCGCCAAGGAGCTCGACATGACGCCCGAGAAGGTCGTCGAGGTGCAGAAGTACGGCCGTGAGCCGATCTCGCTGCACACGCCGCTGGGCGAAGACGGCGATTCGGAGTTCGGCGACCTGATCGAGGACTCCGAAGCGGTCGTGCCCGCGGAGGCCGTGAACTTCACGCTGCTGCAGGAGCAGTTGCACGACGTCCTGGACACGCTGAGCGAGCGCGAGGCCGGCGTGGTGAGCATGCGCTTCGGGCTCACCGACGGCCAGCCGAAGACCCTCGACGAGATCGGCAAGGTCTACGGCGTCACGCGCGAGCGCATCCGTCAGATCGAATCCAAGACCATGAGCAAGCTGCGGCACCCGTCGCGCTCGCAGGTGCTGCGGGACTATCTGGACTGACGGCCGCCTGCGGCTTCCGTTCTTCTCGGACGCCGCCGCGCGCGTCGGTCGCGACGCCGGCGAGCCCGCCCCCGGCGGATTCGCCGGCGTCGTTGCCTGTCAGGTCGAGATCAACCCGCGAGTGCGGCGCGGAAGGCCGACAGCAGCCGCTCGCTGAACAGCACGAAGCGGATCGTGTCGGGGCGGCGTCCCGCGTAGCCGTTGACGGCCGCCACCGCGACGCGGGCGACCTCGTCGGCGTCCCAGCCGTAGATGCCGGCGCTGACCGCCGGGAACGCCAGCGATGTGGCGCCCAGGTCGGCCGCGACGTCGAGGCTCCGGGTGAAGCAGGACGCCAGCAGTGCCGGGTCTGTCTGGCCGGCGTGGCGGTTCGGGCCGACCGTGTGGATCACCCAGCGGCACGGCAGGTCGCCGGCGCCGGTGGCGACGGCGTCCCCGACGGGTAGTCCGTCGGGCAGCGTCGACTCGCGCAGCGCGCGGCACTCGGCGAGCAGCGCCGGGCCGGCGGCCGCGTGGATCGCGCCGTCGACGCCCCCGCCCCCGAGCAGACTCGAGTTCGCGGCGTTGACGATCGCGTCGACGCGTTCGGTGGTGATGTCTCCGGAAACGGCCTCGATGCTCATGGGCCCATCTTGCCGCGCCGGGCGCGACCGCGCCCCGCCCGGAGGGGTTGTCGGTGCAGGAGCGTCAGAACGCAAGCGAGCCCCGGGACTCGTCCCGGGGCTCTGTTGGCTTGTCGCCACTCAGCTCAGCTTGGCGGTCTCATCGTGAATGTTGAGAGCGACCTGCTTGAGCTTGTCGCTGTGGGCTCGGGCGTGATGCGCGCAGAACAAGAGCTCGCCTCCCGAGGGGAGGGTCACGCGCAGGTACGCCTGGGCACCACACCGGTCGCAACGATCAGCGGCGGTCAGGTGTTCCAGAACAGTGGTACTCATCGGTTCCTTCCTCTCTGCAGGCGCTTGGCCCCCGGGTGCTGGGGGCTTCGAGCGATTGTCTCAACGCCCTCCGGGACGGGTTTTGTTCCCGCCTGCGCTCCCGAGACTACCTGCACGCTGGACGATCTGGCTGTGACTCACCGGTGAGTCCGTCAGCCGAGGGGCGCCGGCGGCGTCCTGGGGTGCCGGCTCGGCGTCCGGCGAAGGCGCCGGCGCGGCCCGTGCGCGGCCGGCGTCCCGGACCCCGCGCATCGGAGAGCCGGTGCGAAGAACTGTCGGCTGCCGTGGCTAAGCTTCCCGCGTGAGCACGACCGCGAACCCGACGACCGCCAAGCCGAAGACCGACCGGCGAGACTACGAGGCCCGCCACCTGTTGGTGCTCGAGGGGCTCGAGGCCGTGCGCAAGCGTCCGGCCATGTACATCGGCTCCACCGACACGCGCGGGCTCATGCACTGCCTGTGGGAGATCATCGACAACGCCGTCGACGAGGCGTTGGCCGGGTTCGGCGACGAGATCGAGGTGGTGCTCCAGGCCGACGGCGGCATCGTGGTGCGCGACCAGGCGCGCGGCATCCCGGTCGACAAAGAACCGCGTACCGGGCTGTCCGGCGTCGAGGTGGTCTTCACGAAGCTGCACGCCGGCGGCAAGTTCGGCGCCGGCTCGTACAACGCGACCGGCGGCCTGCACGGCGTCGGCGCCTCCGTCGTGAACGCGCTGGCGGCGCGGCTCGACGTGCAGGTCGACCGCAACGGGGCGACGTGGGAGATGAGCTTCCGCCGCGGCGTGCCCGGCGTGTTCGAGGGCGACGGGCCCGAGGCGCCGTTCACGCCGTCCGGCGAGCTGCGCAAGGTGGGCCGCGTCGCGAAGGGCAAGACGGGCACGCGGGTGCGCTACTGGCCCGACCGGCAGATCTTCCTCGCCGACGCGCGGCTCTCGCGCACGCAACTGCTGGCGCGGGCGCGGCAGACGGCGTTCCTGGTGCCGGGGCTGCAGATCGCGATCCGCGACGAGCGCTCCGAGGAGGTCGTGAGCGAGACCTTCCGGTACTCGGGCGGCATCTCCGAGTTCACCGAGTTTCTGGCCGACGACGAGGCGGTCACCGAGGTGCTGCGCCTTCACGGCAACGACAAGTTCGTCGAGACGGTCCCGATGCTCGACGAGAACGGGGCGATGACACCCACCGACGTCGAGCGGCCGCTCGGGGTCGACATCGCGCTGCGCTGGGGCACGGGGTACGAGACGCGTGTGCAGTCGTTCGTGAACATCATCGCGACGCCGAAGGGCGGCACCCACGTCACGGGGTTCGAGCGCGGGCTCGTGCGGGCGTTCGGCCGGTCGCTGGAGGGCACGCGGTTGCTGAAGTCGGGGGAGGAAGTGACGAAGGAGGACATTCTGGAGGGGCTGACCGCCGTCGTCACGGTCCGGCTGCCCGAGCCGCAGTTCGAGGGGCAGACCAAGGAGGTGCTGGGCACCCCGCCCGTCGCGCGGCTCGTCGCCAAGATCGTGGACGCCGAGTTGAGCGCGTTCCTCACCTCCACCAAGGCGGCCCAGCGCACCCAGGCGCGCGCCGTGATGGAGAAGGTGGTCGGGGCGTCCCGCACGCGCGTGGCCGCGCGGGCGCACCGCGAGAACCAGCGGCGCAAAAACGCGCTGGAAAGCTCGTCGCTGCCGCCGAAGCTCTCCGACTGCCGCAGCAGCGATCTCGACCGCACCGAGCTGTTCATCGTCGAGGGCGACTCCGCGCTCGGCACGGCGAAGCTGGCGCGCAACTCCGAGTTTCAGGCGCTGCTGCCGATCCGGGGCAAGATCCTGAACGTGCAGAAGGCGTCCGTGGGCGACATGCTGAAGAACGCCGAGTGCGCCGCGATCATCCAGGTCGTCGGGGCCGGGTCGGGGCGCACCTTCGAGGTCGACTCGGCCCGCTACAGCAAGGTGATCTTCATGGCCGACGCCGACTCCGACGGCGCTCACATCCGGTGCCTGCTGACCACCCTGTTCTTCAAGTACATGCGCCCGATGATCGAGGCGGGCCGCGTCTACACAGCCGTGCCGCCGCTGCACCGGTTCGAACTGACGAACCCGCGCAAGGGGCAGGAGAAGTACGTCTACACCTATTCCGACGCCGAGTATCACCGCAAGTACGCCGAGCTGACGAAGAAGGGCGTCCACTTCAAGGAGCCCCAGCGGTACAAGGGTCTGGGAGAGATGGACGCCGACCAGCTCAAGGAGACGACGATGGATCCGCGGCACCGGACACTGCGGCGCATCACGGTCGAGGAGGGCGAGGCGCTCGAGCAGGCCATGGCGACCTTCGAGAAGCTGATGGGCAACGACGTGGCGCCGCGCAAGGAGTTCATCATCGAGGGCGCCTACGCCGTCGATGCCGAGCGCATCGACGCCTGAGGTCCGGCGGGTGTCACCCGCCCCGGTCGCCGGGCGCGCGGCGGCGTCCGATGCGAATCGCGGCACGTCAGAGGGCAGTTCGCGCCGCCGCACCGTGGATCGTTACACGGTCGGCATGACCGGGGGCTACTGTGCTGCCCACGAAGGCTCGGGTGGGCGGAGAGGTTCCGTGCGCCGCGACCGGGAGGAGTTGTCGCATGGCGTACGCCGACACCGACATTGAGGCTGTGCCTGTACGCCACCCCTGGCGCTGGGTGGGTGCGGGCCTGGTGCTCGCGCTGCTCGTGGCGCTGGCCTGGGCGTTCTCCCAAGCCAGCATCGAGTGGGACGTCATCCCGCGGTACCTGACCGAGCAGCAGGTGCTGCTCGGCATGGCCAACACGCTGCTCATCTCCGTGCTCGCCCAGGTCGTCGGCATCGTGCTGGGCGTCGTGGCCGCCGTCATGCGGCAGTCGGACAACTGGGTGCTGCGCGGCGTGTCCCGCTTCTACATCTGGCTGTTCCGGGGCACGCCGGTGCTGGTGCAGTTGATGATCTGGTACAACCTCTCGCTGGTGTTCCCGACGGTGCCGGGCACCGGCATCCCGATGAACCAGGTGATGACACCGTTCATCGCGGCGCTGCTCGGCCTCGGCATCAACGAAGGCGCCTACATGGCCGAGATCGTCCGATCGGGCATCCAGTCGGTCGACAAGGGCCAGGTCGAGGCCGCGGGCGCTCTCGGCATGACACCCCGGCTCACCATGGGTCGGATCGTGCTGCCGCAGGCGATGCGCGTCGTGATCCCGCCGACCGGCAACGAGTTCATCAACATGCTGAAGACGTCGTCGCTGGCGTACTCGATTCAGTACATGGAGTTGCTGCAGGCGGCGGTGCGGATCTACTCGACGACCCTGCAGGTCATCGAGATGCTGCTGACGATCTCCATCTGGTATCTCGTCCTGACATCGGTGTTCAGCGTGGGCCAGTACTACCTGGAGCGGCACTTCACCCGGGCGGAGTGGAGCGGCGGCGACGGCGGCAAGACCGTCGGCAGAACGGTCCTCGACAACCTCAAGTTCGGGAGGCAGAAGTGAGCGAGCCGGTGTCTGACGCCGAGTTGATGGTGTCCGCCCGCGGGGTGACGAAGCGTTTCGGCGCGCTGGAGGTGCTCAAGGGCATCGACATGGACGTCGTCCGGGGGCAGGTCGCGGTGCTCATCGGGCCGTCCGGGTCCGGCAAGTCGACGTTCCTGCGGTGCATCAACCACCTGGAGACGATCAGCGGCGGCACCCTCCGGGTCCGCGGCGACCTCGTGGGCTACCGCGAGCAGGACGGCAAGCTGCACGAGATGCGCGAGAAGGAGGTCGCCGACCAGCGCCGGGGCATCGGCATGGTCTTCCAGCGGTTCAACCTGTTTCCGCACATGACCGCGCTGGAGAACATCTGCGAGGCGCCGATCCACGTCGGGCGGGTCCCGGCGTCCAAGGCCCGCGAGCGGGCTCGCGACCTGCTGGCGATGGTGGGGCTGCCCGACAAGGCAGACACGTACCCGGGCAAGCTGTCGGGCGGGCAGCAGCAGCGCGTCGCGATCGCGCGGGCCCTCGCGATGGATCCCGAGCTGATGCTGTTCGACGAGCCCACGTCGGCGCTCGACCCCGAACTCGTCGGCGACGTGCTCGCCGTCATGAAGAAGCTCGCCGAAGACGGCATGACCATGGTCGTCGTCACGCACGAGATGGGGTTCGCGCGCGAGGTCGGCGACTATCTGGCCTTCATGGACGGTGGCGTGATCGTCGAGGACGGCCTGCCCACCGAAGTGCTCGCCGACCCGCGGGAAGAGCGCACGCGCGCGTTCCTGTCGAAGGTGCTCTGACCTCATGCGGGGCGAGCCGTGGGACGCCGCCGGCGCGGCCGCGCGCCGCGGCGGCCTGACGCTCCGTGGCCTGGAGGGCATGCCTGACCTGGCGGAGGCGTCCGCGCTCTTCGAGACCGTCTGGGGCCGCACGCGTGAGGGCGCCCCCGTGCATTCGGAGGTGATGCGTTCGCTCGTGCACGCCGGAGGCCTCGTGTCGGGGGCGTTCGCCGGGGGCTCGCTGGCCGGTGCGGCGGTGCTGGCGCCGGCGTCCGGACGCGGTGAGGCCTACGGCATGATCGCCGCGACCGCTCCCGGGCTGGGCGACCGCGGCGTCGGGCGCGCGCTGAAGCTGCACCAGCGCGCCTGGGGGCTCGACCACGGCTTCGAGGCGATGTCGTGGACGTTCGACCCGCTGGTCGCCCGCAACGCCTTCTTCAACCTGACCCGGCTCGGCGCGCGGGCGATCACGTACGAGCAGGCGTTCTACGGGTACATGAGCGATGAACTCAACGGCGACGACGAGGCGGATCGGCTCGTCGCCCGGTGGGAGTTCGCGGCGCCGCGGGTCGTCAAGGCCGCCGCGGGGGAGGTCGAGGCGCCAAAGGGGCCGGGCGCGTTGCCGGAGGGCGGCGTTCTGGGCCCCGACGGGTCGCCGGCCGCTGCGGCCGTCGACGGGGCCGCGTTCGTGCGGGTGCCCGCCGACATCGTCGCTTTGCGGCGCACGGACGCCGCGGAGGCGTCCGGGTGGCGCGGGTTCGTCCGAGAACGGATGCAGGCCGCCTTCGGCGCCGGACTCGAGGCCGTGGGCTGCACGCGCGACGGGTGGTATGTATTCGGGCCGCCGGAACCCAGCGTCGTTCCGGCCGAGGGGGTGTGGTTGTAGATGAGAATCGAGAGGGCGGAGATCGTCCGGGTGCGGCTGCCGCTGGTGGTGCCCTTCCGGACCTCGTTCGGCACCGACACGAGCCGGGAGACGATCCTGCTGCGGCTCGTCACGGACGTGGGTGAGGGCTGGGCCGAGTGCGGCTCCGAACCCGACCCGCTGTACTCCGAGGAGTACCTCGACGACGACGCCTGGGTCGTGGAACACGAACTGCTGCCGCGCCTCCTGCGACTGCCGCCCGAGCGGCTGACGGCGTCCGTGCTCGCGGAGGTCTTCCGGCCGGTGAAGAAGCATCCGATGGCGAAGCACCTGGTGGAAACGGCGGTGTTGGACGCCGAGTTGCAGGCGTCCGGGATGTCGCTGGGCGTGTATCTCGGCGCGGTGCACGACCGGGTGCCGTGCGGGGTGTCGGTGGGCATCACCGACGACCTGCCGACGCTGCTCGCCCAGGTGGAGGGCTACCTGGCCGACGGGTACCGGCGCATCAAGCTCAAGATCGAACCGGGGTGGGACGTCGAGCCCGTGCGGGCGGTGCGGCGGCTCATCGGGCCCGACGTGCCCCTCCAAGTCGACGCGAACACCGCCTACACCCTCGCGGACGCCCGCCATCTGGCCCGTCTGGACGAGTTCGATCTGCTGCTCATCGAGCAGCCGCTGGCCGAGGACGACGTCCGGGGGCACGCCGAACTGGCCAGGCGGCTCCGGACGCCGGTGTGCCTCGACGAGTCCATCACGTCGGCGCGGGACGCCGCGACGGCCATCGCGCTGGGGGCCTGCTCGATCATCAACGTGAAGCCGGCCCGCGTCGGCGGCTACCTGGAGGCGCGGCGCATCCACGACGTGGCGCGCGCCCACGGCGTCCCGGTGTGGTGCGGGGGCATGCTCGAGACCGGCATCGGGAGGGCGGCCAACCTCGCGCTCGCGGCGCTGCCCGGGTTCACGCTGCCCGGCGACACGTCGGCGTCCTCGCGGTACTACGCGGAGGACCTCACCGCCCCCTGGGTGCTGGACGATGGGCACCTGAGCGTGCCGGTCCAGCCGGGGGCGTCCCTGGCTCCCATCCCCGCCATCCTCGCCAAGTACACCCTCTCGACGACGGAACTGCCGTTGTCGTGATCGTCAGAAAGGACCTCGTCATGGCCAAATCACGCGTGGCTCGCCTGGGCGCGGCGCTCTTGCTCGCCGTGTCGCTCGTTGCCTGTTCGCCGGGCGGAGGGGCCTCGAGCGCCCCCGCCGCCACCACCGGGGTGGATACGAACGCCCCGCTGTACGCGTCCCTGCCGCAGAAGATCAAGGACGCGAAAGAGATCCAGCTCGGGGGCGACATCGCCTACGCGCCGATGGAGTACTACGACACGGACGGGAAGACCGTGCTCGGGTTCGACAAGGAACTGACCGACCTCTTGTCCAAGAAGGTGGGGGTGCCGATCGTCTGGAACAACGCGACGTTCGACGGGCTCATCACGCAGCTCGACTCCGGGCGATTCGACCTGGTGATGTCGGGGATGACCGACACCCCCGAGCGCCAAAAGCAGGTCGACTTCGTCGACTACTACAAGGCGGGCTTCGTCATGCTCGTGCAGGCGGGCAACCCCCAGGGCATCAAGACCTTCGACGACCTGTGCGGCAAGACCATCACGGTGCAGCGCGGCACCACGCAGGCCGACTGGGCCGCCAACAAGGTGAAGACGTGCAACGCGCAGGGTAAGCAGACCCAGTTGCTGCAGTTCGATCACGAGCCCGAGTCGATGCTCCAGGTGCAGCAAGGACGCGCGGCGGCCGGCCTGCAGGATTACCCCGTGGCCGTGTACAACACCCGGGAGTCGAAGGGTAAGTTCGAGGTCGTCGGCGAGCAGAATCTGGCCAATCCGCTCGGTATCGCGGTGTCGAAGAAGAACACCCAGTTGCGCGATACGGTGCAGAAGGCCGTGCAAGCGACGATCGATGACGGCAGCTACAAGCAGTTGATCGACAAGTACCAGACGCCCCAGGGCGCGATCGAGAAGGCGACGATCAACGGCGGGAAGTAGCCGCCGCCCGTGACGCCGGCAACGAAACAGTGAGTGAAGGTAGGCCGAAGGCGTCCGCGACACCCCGCGGGCGCCTGGCTACCGCGAGCGACGAGGAGTGCGCATGAGCGAGGGATTCGACGACCTGTTGGCGGCGAACAAGCGGTATTCCATCTCATTCCCGCATGGGTTCGATGGGATCGCCCATCAGGGGGTCCTCATCATCACGTGCATGGATTCGCGGCTCGAGCCGCTGGAGATGTTCGGGCTGCGCGTCGGTGAGGCGAAGGTCCTGCGGACGCCGGGAGGCCGCGTCACACCCGCCGCCCTGGCCGGGTGCGTGCTCGGGGCGTACAAGCTCAACGTGTCGCGGATCCTCGTCGTTCCGCACACCCGGTGCGCCGCCGCGGCGATGGACGACGCGGGGGTTCGCGCGTCCATCCTCGAATCCGCCGGGGTGGACGTCGGCGATTTCGTTTTCGGCGCCGACCCCGACCAGATCGGGCGGCTGCGCGACGACGTCGAACTGCTGCGCAACCATGAGCTGCTGGCCGGCCGGTGCGACGTCGGCGGGTTCCTCTACGACGTCGACACCGGTCTCGTCGAGCAGAAGTGCTGAACCGGCGTCCTCTCGGTGCGGGTCGCCCTCGCACTGACAGGGGCAGGAGTCGACGCAGTGGCGATACCACTGGCAGGCGACCACGCACGTGCACTCCCAGGTATCAGGGACCGGTGGGGAGAGCGCAAGCCTCGCCCGCGCGCGGGCGCGCACGGCCTCGCGATGCCGCTCGTTGCACGCCTTGATCGTGTCGCGAACCTCCGCCGCTGTGGGGTGGCCGCGTGGGACGCGTCCGGCGGACGCCCGGGCGTGGTCGCGCCGCCGCCGACGCGGGGCCCCGGCGGGGTACTCCCGCTCGAGGAAGCCCTCGCGATACCCCTCGTGAATCACCACGTCGAGATGCGCGGGAAACCGGCGCCCGGCCTGGTCGCGCGCCGACTGGGCATCGCCGAACGGCTCGACTGAGTCGCCCGTGTGGTCGACGACGTCGAGCCGCAGCCCCGCCAGGCCGAGCAGCCGCGCGAACATCTCGACGCCCGGCTCGCGGTCCGGCATGGCGTCAGTGCCCCCGGCCCCGAGCCGCCACTCGTCTCCTGACTGGCCCCCGAAATCCCCCATGAAGCCAGCCTGCCAGCCGGCTCTGACATTCTCGGCTGGCCCCGGGTGGGGGTTCCGTGGGGTTGCGGCCGGTGAGGTCCCGGATGCTGTGGTTTGCCCACGAGGTGTGAGCAAACCACAGCGTTCGGGCACGCGGATCGAGCGAGGGGATTGGCGAGGGCGCGGCGGCCGGGCGACCGACCGCCTCAGGGCCGGTGCACGCGCGTGCCCAAGGCTGCGATCGGCTGGCCGACGGGGACGCCGGAGGCGTCCCTGCGGGGGTCGGGCGCCGGGAGTTCCACGGGCGCGCCGGAGGTCGCCGCCGCGATCACGGGCGCGGGCCCGACGAAGGCGAGCTGGAGGGCGTCCTCGCCCTTGAGGAAGCGTTGGCACCGGACGCCGCCGGTCCCGCGGCCCTTGCCGGGGTACTCGCTGAAGGGGGTGACCTTGACCGAGCCGGCGTCGGTGCCGGGAAGGGCCGAGGACGCCCCGGCGACCGTGACGACCGAGCGTTGGTCGTCGTGGGCGGCCGCCCCGAAGAAGATCGCCCGCTGACCGGCGCCCAGCCGGACGCCGGCGATGCCGCCGCCGGAGCGGCCCTGAGGCCGGACGCCCGCGGCGGGGAAGTGCAGCAGGTGGGCGTCAGACGTGACGAAGACGAGTTCGGGGGAGTCGTCGGCGAGCTCGACGGCCCCCACGACGCGGTCGTTGTCGTCGAGGCGGATGACGTCCCACGAATCGCGTGCGAGCAACTCGGGGTGCACGCGCTTCACGATGCCCTGCTCGGTGCCGAGCGCCCAGCCGAACGTGGCGTCGGTCAGGCTGGTCAGGGCGAGGATGCGCTCGTCGGCGTCCAGAGGTAGTAGCTCGGACGCCAGCGATCCGCCCTGCAGGTTGGGCGCCTGGGCGGTGATCGGGACGCTCGGCAGCTCGATCGCGTGGCAGCGCAGCAGGCGTCCCGCGGAGGTCAGCGCCCCGAACTCGCCACGCGCCGTGGTGCGCGCGACCGAGGTGATGAGGTCGTGCTGGGCGCGGCGTCCGGCGTCGGAGAGTTCGTCGGGAGTATCCGCCCGGGCCAGCAGGCCCGCCGACGAGAGCATGACCCAACAGGGGTCGTCGGCCACCTCGAGCGGCCCCGCGGACGCCGCCGTCACCGCCGCCCCGCTGCCCGCCAACAGGACCGTGCGGCGCGGCGTCCCGTGCAGGCGGGCCATCTCGTCGAGCTCGTGAGCGACGAGCTCGCGGAGCTGATCGTCGTTCTCGATGATGCCGAGCAGCTCGGCCATGAGCTTCTCGAGCTCGTCGCGGCGCTTCTCGAGCTCGATCTGGCTGAACTTGGTGAGCCGGCGCAGCTGCAGGTCGAGGATGTAGTTCGCCTGCACCTCGTCGAGCTCGAACGCCTCCATCAGTTTGGCGCGCGCGGCGGCCGCGTCGTCGGAGCCGCGGATGATCGCGATCACGTCGTCGATGTCGACGATCGCGATCAGCAGGCCCTCGACGAGATGCAGATCGGCCGCCGCCTTGTCGTAGCGGAACTGCGTGCGCCGCAGCGTCACGTCGAGGCGGTGGTCGGCGTACACCCGCAGGGCGTCGCCCAGGGACAGCGTCTGCGGCTGCCCCTCGACGAGCGCAACCATGTTGATCCCGAAGCTGTCCTCGAGCTTGGTGAGCCGGTAGAGCTGGGCGAGGAGGGCGTCCGGGTTGATGCCGTTCTTCACCTCGATGACGAGCCGCAGCCCGTTGGCGAGGTCGGTCAGGTCTTTGACGTCGGAGATCCCCGTGATCTTCTTGTTCTGCACGAGCGTCTTGATCTGCTCGATGATCTTCTCGGGGCCCACCAGGTACGGCAGTTCGGTGACGACGATGCCCTTGCGGCGGGGCGTCACCTGCTCGATGCGGGCGCTCGCGCGGATGCGGAAGGTGCCGCGGCCGGTCGCGTAGGCGTCCTTGATGCCGTCGAGCCCGACGATCTTTCCGCCCGTGGGCAGGTCGGGGCCGGGGACGTAGCGCATGAGGTCGTCGACGCCGGCGTCCGGGTGCTTCAGCAGATGCTTCAGCGCTTGGACGCACTCGACCAGGTTGTGCGGGGGGATGTTCGTCGCCATGCCGACGGCGATGCCCGTCGACCCGTTGACCAGGAGGTTCGGGAACGCCGCCGGCAGGACGACCGGCTCGTTCTCCTTCCCGTCGTAGTTCGGCTTGAAGTCGACCGTGTTCTCGTCGAGGCCCCCCGTCATCGCGGACGCCGCCGTCGCCATCCGGCACTCCGTGTAGCGCATGGCCGCGGGCCCGGAGTCGAGCGAACCGAAGTTGCCGTGCCCGTCGACCACCGGCAGGCGCATCGCCCACGGCTGCCCCATCCGGACGAGCGCGTCGTAGATCGCCGTGTCGCCGTGCGGGTGCAGCTTGCCCATCACCTCGCCGACGACGCGCGCGCACTTGACGTGCGGCCGGTCCGGACGGATGGCCATGTCGTCCATCGAGAACAGGATGCGCCGCTGCACCGGCTTCAATCCGTCGCGCGCATCGGGCAGCGCGCGGGAGTAGATCACCGAGTACGCATACTCCAAGAAGCTCGTCTCCATCTCCTCGGAGACGTCGACGTTGACGATGCTCTCGGTGATCTCGTCGTCGGGCGGCAGGGGCATGGGTGCTCTTCACTCCTTCGGGCGCGGGACGGGGCGTCCCCGTGGACGATGGCCGGGCCGGGCGGCCCTCCGCGCGGGCTTGTCAGATCGTCAACTCAGATCGTCATTGTGGTCCGGCCGGACGGCGTTCGGGCGCGGTGACACGGTCTTTCGCGCGGACGCCGGCCGTCGGCGTCCTCACGCGCGCAGCAGATTGCGGCGCCGGAGGGCCCGCAGCAGCCCGCGTCCGTCGGGCGCCTCGACCACCTCGGCGTCGTGCCGGCCCTCGGGCTCTCCCTCGAGCGGCTCGGTCGTGCCGTGCGCCAGGAACTGCTCGGTCGGGTTCAGTTGCCTGATCGCGATCAGCCGGACGCGGTCGGGGTTGTTGCGCGCGTACTCGCCGTAGATCTCGGGATCGTGCTGGCCGTCGTCGCCCACCAGCAGCCACGACACGTTCGGGAAGTCGGTCGACAACTGCAGCAGCGACTGCCGTTTGTGCTGCTGGCCCGACCGGAACCAGCCGGTGTTCGTCGGCCCCCAGTCGGTGAGCAGCATCGGGCCGTCGGGGTAGCGGTGGCGCTTGAGGAACCGACGCAGGAACGGCTGCGTGTTCCACGCCCCTGTGGACAGGAAGATGAGCGGGGACCCGGGGTGGGCGTCCAACAGCTCGCGGTAGAACGCGGCCATCCCCGGCACGGCCTGCCGGGCCGACTCGGTGCGGATGAACGTGTTCCACGCCGCGATGAACGGGCGCGGCAGCAGCGTCGTGATGATCGTGTCGTCGATGTCGCTGACGATGCCGAACGTCGCGTCGTCGGGACACACCAGGACCGGCGCGGGCGTGGGCTCCCCGCCCTCGACGCGGATCTGCGCCTGACGCCAGCCCGGCTCCACCCCGTGCCCCCGGACGCGATGGTCGATGCACCCGCCCCGGTCGGACGTCCCCTGCACGGTCACGTCGCCGAACGTCAGCTCGTAGCGGATATGCACGCACGCGGCCGTGAAGAAGTTGCGCCAGCCGCGCCGGCGCAGGAATTCCTCGGCCGCCTTGCCGATCTGGGTGTCGCTGAACGTGGGGGACAGGACGACCCGGCCCAGCAGCCGGGCGCCGGCCTCGCTGCCGTAACCGGTGTAGGTGATCACCCGTTCCCGCCAACCCAGGCGACGGAACAGGGCCTCGAACCGCTGGTCGAGCCACAGCTCGATGCGCGCCGCGACGAAGGGGCGATTGCTCATGCGCCCCAACGTAGCCTGTTTTGTCGTCCGGCTGTTTTGGTCACGCGGGACCGCAGTGGGAGGATGAGCTAATGACGACCAGAGAACTGACGCGGGAGCTGCGCGAGGCGATCGTCGCGTCCGGCTACTTCCCCGAGTTCATCGAGGCGACCGTCGCCCGGGCGGTGGCGGGGGAGCGCATCGTCGATTCGGTCGTCCACCACGAGGCCACGTTCAACCACGACGCGATCCACCGGCACGTCACGGTGCTGGTCCTGACGCCGACCCGGTTCATCGTCAACCACACCGACGACGGTGAGGGGCCGGGGCCCACGCAGGCCCTGTCGACGGTCGAGACGGTGCCGCTGCGGCAGATCCGTTCGGTGAGCCTGACGCACGTGGTGACGAATCCCGAGCGCTACGGCAACGACGGGGCCGACCCGTCGGAGGTCTGGCTGTCGGTCGGCTGGGGCATCATGAGGCGCCTCGAGCTGGAGCCGGCGGCCTGCGAGGATCCGACGTGCGAGGCCGATCACGGCTACACGGCGGCCGACGTGGCCGACGATCTGACGGTCCGGATGAGCGCGGCCGCCGACGGCGACGGTCCGCTGCAGCGCCTGGTGGAGTTCGGCACGGCTCTCCAACTCGCGACTGCCTGACGCATGGACGCCCCGCTCCTGCCCGCCTACGGCGCGGCGACGCTCGCGGATGTGCTGCCCTCGATCGCGTCCCGGTGGGGGTTCGGGGACGATGTCGTCGGCCTTCCGGACGCCGACCGCTGGGTCGTCCTGCTCGTCGACGGCCTGGGGGAGCGCCTCCTGCGCGCCCGGGCCGATCGGGCCCCCTACCTCGCGGGCCTTCTGCGCGATCGGCGGTTGACCAGCGGCGTCCCGAGCACCACGGCCACCAGCCTCACGAGCCTCGGCACCGGCCTGGCGCCCGGGCAGCACGGCATCGCCGGGTACTCGTTCCGCGACCCGTTCGGCGGGGGGCTGCTCAACGCGCTGACCTGGAAGGACGGGCTGTCCGCGCTCGACGTCCAGCCGCGCCTCACCGTCTTCGAACGGCTGGAGAAGGCGGGCGTGGCGACGTCCAATGTGGGGCTGAAGCGTTTCGCCGGCAGCGGCCTGACGACCGCCGCCTTTCGCGGCGCCCGCTTCGTCGGCTGCCCCGAGGAGGCGGATGTCGCCCGCCGCATCGAGCTGGCCGTGGACGCCGCCCTCGCCGGCCCGCGCACGCTCGTCTACCTCTACGAGCGACAGTTGGACCACTGCGGCCACGGCGAGGGCTGGCGTTCGGACGCCTGGGCCGACACGCTCGCCTTCGTCGACGGGCTGGCGCGCGCCCTGCGTCTGGCGCTGCCCGCGGACGTCCGGCTGGTGATCACCGGGGACCACGGGATGGTCGACGTCCCCCGGGAGCGCCAGGTCGTCGTCGAGCACGAGCCCGACCTCCTCGCCGACCTGACGCTCGTCGCCGGCGAGGGACGCCTGCGGCAGCTCTACACCGATCGTCCGGACGCCGTCGCTCGGCGGTGGTCCGACCGGCTCGGGGCGTCCGCGTGGGTGCGCACGCGGGACGAGGCCGTCGACGAGGGCTGGTTCGGTCCGGTCTCCGCGCAGCTTCTCCCGCGGTTCGGCGACGTGCTGGCGGCCATGGCGTCCGATGATGCCGTCATGACGTTGTCGCAGCCGAAGGAGCTCTCGCTGGTCGGGATGCACGGTTCGCTCACGCCCGACGAGATGCGCGTCCCGCTGCTGGTGGACTGATGGGCGCGCTCACCTATTTCACCGGGCCGATGAACTGCGGCAAGTCGACCCTGGCCCTCCAGATCGACTACACGGAGACGGACGCCGGACGCCGCGGCTACCGCTTCACCCGGCAGGACCGCTCGGGCCAGGCCCGCATCACGTCCCGGATCGGGTTGGACGAGCCCGCCGTCGAGGTCGACGACGACTTCGGCTTCTGGTCGTTCGTCGCCTCCGAGCTCACGGCGGGACGCCGCGTCGACTTCCTCGTCTGCGACGAGGCCCAGTTCTACACGACGACGCAGGTGGACGAACTCGCCCGGCTCGTCGACGACCTGGGCGTGGACGTCTTCTGCTTCGGCATCCTGACCGACTTCCGGACCGAGCTGTTCCCCGGCTCGCGCCGGCTCATCGAGCTGTGCGACCGGATCGAGCTGCTGCAGGCGCGCCCGCGCTGCTGGTGCGGGGCGTTCGCCACGCACAACGCGCGCATC
Source organism: Nigerium sp. (assembly GCF_039811905.1). Lineage (NCBI taxonomy): Bacteria > Bacillati > Actinomycetota > Actinomycetes > Propionibacteriales > Propionibacteriaceae > Nigerium > Nigerium sp. Next base: position 83,278 of record NZ_JBDHZL010000004.1, read on the forward strand.
GTCGACGGGGAGATGGTCACCGAGGGCAGCCAGGTCGCTCTCGGCGACACCGACCAGCGACGCGCGGCCCAGGTGCGCTACGAGGTGCTGTGCCGCCGGCATCACCGGCTGCGGCAGACGGCGGCGAAGGGGCGGGTCGACCCCAGCCCCGATCCGCTGCCGTTCGAGCCGGGCGCGGGCCCGAGCTAGTCGTCCTTGCGGGGCGAGCCGAACATGATCTCGTCCCAGCTCGGCACCGACGCCCGCTTCGAGCGGCGCCTCGGCTGCGGGATGGGCCCGGTGGCGTCGTCCACCAGCGACGGCTGCGACGGACGTCGCCGCGCCCCCGGCCTGGGCTTCACGACGACCGTGTCCTCGGTGTCGGGCTGCTTCTCCGGTTGTTTCGTCGCGGACGCCGCCGGCTTCTCGGGCGCGCCGGTCTCCTCGGACGCCGGCTGCGGCTCCTCCTCGACGGACGCCGGCTGTGGCTGATCCTCGGACGACGCCGACTCGGGGGCGGTACCGGCGGAGGGCTCGTCGGGGACGGGAGCCTCGGCGGGGGAGGCCGCCTCGTCGGGGACGGGCGCCTCGTCCGGGACGGGCGTCGCGTCGGGGGCCTCGGCGGTCGGCTCGGGCTCCGGGACGACGGGCTCCACCACCGGGTCGGGCACCACGACGGCGGGTTGGGGGACGGGCTCGCCCGGCGGCACTGCGGTCGCATCGGGCTCGTCCGGCGCTTCCTCCTCCCGCGGCTCGTCGGACGCACCCTCCGGCTGCGCTTCGACGGCGGGCCCGGGTTCGGGCTCCGGAGCGGGCTCGGGTTCGGGCTCAGATTCCGGTTCCGGCTCGGGCTCCGGTTCCGGTTCCGGTTCCGGTTCCGGTTCCGGAGCGGGGGTCGGCTGAACGTCCTCCACCGGCTCGGGCACCTCGTCGCCGAGGTCGCGCTCGGCGGCCGTCGCGGCGTCCAGGGGCGGGATGACCTGGGTCGGCTCGCCCTCGTCGTCGTCGGCGGTCTCCTCCCCGGCGTCCTCCACCACCTCGTCGGGACCCGCGTCGAGGGCCACCGGGCCGGGCTCGTCGCCGAGTGGATGAATGAGGCCCGAGTAGATCTTCACCGAGTCCTCGTCGAAGCTGGCGAGCATGTCGTACAGCACGTCCATGTCGGCCGAGCGCCCGGGCACGATGTCGTACACCCCGTCGACCTCGGTCAACTCGCCTTCGCGGAACGCGTCCTCCACGTCGGTCGCGCTCGGCGCGTACGGCGGGGCCAGCCGGCGGACCGGCTCCTCGTCGCCGACGTCGGCCCCCGACTGCGCCGACGGCGCCGATGCGGCCGATTCGCCCGAGGCGTCGTCGTCGGACGCGGGGGACTGGATTGCCCGGACGATCGCCAACTCGTCGTCGGGGGACGGATCGATGACCACGACCTCGTCGCCGATGAGCCACCGGGCGTCGTCGTTCGACGCGACGCTGAACCGCCCGGCCACGTCGTAGACGAACAGCGCGTCCCGCGGGGGCTGCGCGGACGGGAGGGCCGCGCGGACCTGCCAGCGGCGTCCCTCGATCTTCCACGCGTCCCACTCGATCGTGTCGTCGTCGACGCCTCGGGGACCGAGGTGCTCGCGGACGGCCGCCCGCAGCCCCCGGTTCGACGACGTCTCGCCCCGGCGGCGGATCGTGTGCGTCTGGGCGAGGCCGGCGACGTGCTCGCGCTCCGCGATGACCGGCGCAGCGAAGGCGGCCAGCTTCTCGGCCGGGACGCCTGCCGCGCGCGCCACCTCGTCGACCGACTCCCCGGCCCGGATGCGGGCCTGGATGTCGCGGGGTCGCAGTGCACTGTCCATATAACCGATTCTCCACTTGTCGAGCTGCGGACGCCTCGGCCGGATCGTCGGGAATAGGTGCGCGCCCGCCGTCGTTCCGCCCGGTGAGCGTGCACCGACGGGCCCCGAGGCCCCCGACCATGCGGTGGGCGATGCCCGGCAGGCTTTGCCTAGGTAGTAACCTACCGCGTCACGAAGGGAAAACCGGGTGACCGCGGCGTCCGTGGCGAATTATCATTCGCCGGTGCGCACGCTCGGGGAACGTGTGATATGTATTCCCCGGGTTTTGCCCCCGTCGACTAAGGAAGGAACCATGGCCACCGACTACGACGCCCCTCGCAAGACGGACGAGGAGAGCGAAGACAGCATTGAGGAGCTGAAGACCCGACGTAACGACAAGAACTCGGGCAAGGTCGACGAAGACGAGGTCGAGGCCGCAGAAACGTTCGAACTGCCCGGAGCCGACCTCTCGCACGAGGAGCTCACGGTCCGCGTCCTGCCGCGGCAGGCCGACGAGTTCACGTGCATGTCCTGCTTCCTGGTGAAGCATCGCAGCCAGATCGCGAAGGTGAAGGACGGCAAGATCTACTGCGTCGACTGCGCCGGCTGACCGCTCGCGTCGCTCCTCCTCCACGACAGGCAAAGAAGAACGCCGCCGTCCCGATCGGGACGGCGGCGTCGTGAGTTGCGGCCTGGCTACAAAGACACGTGGACGTTGCGCATGTTCGGCGGCAGATGGCCGGTGAACTTCTCCCAGCGGTTGGCCGCGAACCGGTTCACCACCAACTGCGAGAGCGCGATGCCGAGGCCGCCGGCGACCGCCCACAGCATGGCTTCGGTCAGCGGCGTGGCCGGATCGTTCGGGTCCGGCGGCTCATCGCCCGTGACCGCTCGCCACAGGCCGTCGACGACCTTGTGCGCGGCGATCGTGCTGCCGGCCGCGATGAGGCCCGAGTAGGCGTTCCACATGATGTTGCGCGTCACGCTCATGGGGTGCTCCTCCTTGTCAGGTGGGACAGGCGCGGCTCCCCGCGCGCTGGTCATTCTAGCCAGGGTCACCGCTCACGCTAGGTTAGGGCGGTGATCTATCGCGAGAAGCTGCGTTGTCCCCTGTCGTATTGGGTGATCGCCGCGGCGTTCGGCCTGTCGTTCGTGACGGCCGTGGGCTTCTACGTCGGGCCCTGGGTCGCGGTCGCCTCCGGGGTGGTGACGGCGCTCGGCATCGCCGCCGTCCTGTGGCAGATCGGCCGCGTCGAGATCGTCGTGGACGATCGCGGGATCACGGTCGAGAGGTCCCTGCTGGAGTGGTCCTACGTGGGGAGCGCGGCCGCGCACGACGCCGCGGCGACGCGCGACCGTCTGGGCCGGGACGCCGACGTGCGGGCGTTCGTGGTGGACCGTCCATACCTCGCGGAATCGGTCGAGATCGCCGTAGACGACGCCGCCGACCCGCATCCCTACTGGTTGGTGGGCACGCGGCAGCCGCAGCAGTTGCTGGCCGCGCTGTCCTCCGGACGCCCGCGGAGCGAGCAGGAGGCGTCCGATGAGTGAGGCGGAGCCGGTGGAGGTGCTGCTGCAGCGGCTCGATCCCGAGCTTCCCGCTCCCCGATACGCGCACGCCGGGGACGCCGGGGCCGACCTGGCCACGCGCGTGGACGTCCGGCTGGAGCCGGGGCAGCGCGTCCTGGTGCCCACGGGTGTCGCGATCGCGGTGCCGGACGGCTGGGCGGCGTTCGTCCATCCGCGGTCGGGACTCGCGGCCCGCGCGGGCCTCACGATCGTGAACGCGCCGGGCACGGTGGACGCCGGCTACCGCGGCGAGATCCGCGTCTGTCTCCTCAATACGGACGCCCGCGAGGCCATCGTCCTGCGACGGGGTGACCTGATCGCGCAGCTAGTCTTCCAACGGGTAGGACGGGCCCAGTTCACCGAAGTGCCGCGGCTACCCTCGAGTGCACGTGGCGACGGTGGTCACGGATCCACCGGCGGAGTGAGTCAATGGTCGGACGAGGCGTCCGGCGAGATCGAAGGGGATGGCCAGTGATCTTTGGGCGTAGGAACCGCAAGGCGGCCGAGGCGCCCGTCGAGGTCCTCGACGGCGACGAGACCACGCGGGACGCCGAGGTCTCCCAGGCGGATCTCGACGAGGACGCCGCCGAGATCGAGGGGGCGTCCTCGACCGTCGACGACGGTACCGACGAGCCGCTCGACGATCAGTTCGACGACGAGGACGCCGACGACCCGGACGCCGGTGAGGGCGTCCGTGCCGACGGTCCGTTCGACCACTCCGAGGTCGATCTGGACGCCGACGACGTCGAGCGCCTGACGCTCGGCCCCCTGGTGGTCACGCCGGTCCCCGGCATGAACCTGCAACTCCACGGCGACGAGCAGACACAGCAGATCTACGCGGCGCTGGCGATGTATGAGGATTCGGGGCTGGAGCTGGCGCTCTTCGCCTCGCCGCGCAGCGGCGGCCTCGCCAAGGAACTGCTGGAAGACACGATCGAGGAGGCCGAGCAGGCCGGCGGCAGCGCCGAGGTCGCTGAGGGCCCGTTCGGGCCCGAGGTGCGGCGCGTCCTTCCGGTCGAGGGGCCCGAGGGAGAGCAGCTTTTCCACGTCTCCCGCATCTGGCTCGTAGAGGGCCCGCGCTGGCTGCTGCGAGGTACGCTCATGGGGCAGGCCGGAATGTCGGAGGGCGAGGAGCCGCCGGCGGACGTCTTCGTCGAGTTCTTCCGCAACGTCGTGGTGAACCGCGACGACGAGCCGCGCGTGCCCGGCGAGTTGATCACGCTGAGCCTTCCTGACGCCCCGGCGGAGAGTTGAGCCCGCGGGCACTGGCCGCCCGCGGGTGATGAGGGGGGTGCCGTGATGTCGATCAAGGATTGGTTGTCGCGACTGACGAAGTCGAACGACGAACTCGTCCACGACGACCTGCGCAAGGTGGCGGAGCAGTCGGGCGCCGACACGATCCAGCATTGCTCCGACCGGCAGAAGGCCCGGCTGCGCGGCACGATCGAGGTGCTGACCGTTCACCCGATGGAGTCGACCCCGTGGCTGGAGGCGCAACTGTCCGACGGCACGGGAACCATCTCGCTGATCTTCATGGGCCGCCACCAGATCCCCGGCATCGAGGCGGGCCGTCAGCTCGTGGTGGAGGGTCGGATCTCCGATGTCGACGGCGAGCGGCGCATCTACAACCCCTGGTACCAGCTCATCTGAGGCTTGCTCACGCGGGCGCCTTGGGCGCGATCGGTGAGTTGACCGGGTCAGTCGTCGTCATCATCGTCATCGTCGTCGCCCTGCTGGAGCCGCTGCTCGCTGGGCGCCAGGAACTGCGCGAGGGCATGCTCGGCGTCCGGGTTGCCGATGAAGAGGAGTTCGTCGCCGCCCTCGAGGGCGGCGTCGTGCTGCGGCGCGCGCGCCTCGCCGTCGCGGATCACCGCGACGAGCACGAAGTCGCCCGGCAGGTTCAGGTCGGCGACGCGGCGTCCGACGATCGGGCTGTCGAACGGCAGCGTCATCTCGACCAGGTTGGTCTTGCCGCCGCGGAAGCTGAAGAGCCGGACGAGGTCGCCGACCGTCACCGCCTCCTCCACCAGCGCGCACATGAGCCGGGGTGTGGACACCGCGACGTCGACGCCCCACACCTCGTCGAACATCCACTCGTTGCTCGGGTGGTTCACCCGGGCGACCGTGCGCGGCACCGCGAACTCGGTCTTCGCGACCAGCGAGTGCACCAGATTGGCCTTGTCGTCGCCGGTGGCGGCGATGGCGACGTCGACTTTGTCGATGCGGGCTTCTTCCAGCGAGTCGACCTCGCAGGCGTCCGCCAGCAGCCACTCGGCGCCCGGGACGCTGTCGGTCTTGATCGCGTTCGGGTCCCGGTCGATCAGCAGGACGGTGTGGCCGTTCGCGATGAGTTCGCGGGCGATCGAACGCCCGACGTTGCCGGCTCCGGCGATAGCGACGCGCATGGGATGCCTTTCAGTGTTGGGCCGGCGGCTGGCCGAGGATGGCCTCGACGCGGGACTCGTCGTCGTTCGCGACGCCCGCGTAGAGCAGGTCGCCGTCCTGGAACAACGTGGTCTCGTCGGGCACGAGGCCCTGACCGAACCGCGACAGGAAGGGGATCGGGGCTTTGATGCGCCGCTGCATCTCCGCAACGCGCGTGCCGACCCATGCGCTGTCGACGTGCACCTCGATCAGCCGGACGCTGCCCGACGGGTCGCGCCACAGCGGCTCCGACCCCTCGGGCAGGAGGCGGCGTAGCACCTGGTCGGCGGCCCAACGCACCGTCGCGACGGAGGGGATGCCGAGACGCTCGTACACTTCCGCACGGCCCTGGTCGTAGATGCGGGCGACGACGTTGTGGACGCCGTACGTCTCGCGCACCACCCGGGCGGACAGGATGTTGCTGTTGTCGCCGCTGGAGACGGCAGCGAACCCGTCGGCCTCCTTGATGCCGGCCGCTGTCAGGACCTTGCGGTCGAACCCCACGCCCTTGATCGTCTTGCCGCGGAACGACGGCCCGAGCCGCCGGAACGAGTCGGCGTTGATGTCGATGACGGCGACGGAGTGCCCCCGTCGCTCGAGGCTGCGCGCGAGGGACGAACCGACCCGCCCGCAGCCCATGATGACGATGTGCACAGGCGCACGCCCTCCCGTGTTGATGGCCCGCTGACATGGAGGCCAGCGTCTGTCTGGCATGGGAACCAGCGTGAGTAGAGTGTAGCCCCGTGAACGTCGCCGATCCCGTGAAGCGCGTGCTCGTCGGACGGAAGCTCTCGAGCGCGCAATTAGGGGAAACCCTCTTGCCGAAGCGGATCGCGCTGCCGGTCTTCGCATCGGACGCCCTCAGCTCGGTGGCCTACGCCCCCGACGAGATCCTGCTCACGCTGAGTCTGGCCGGCATGGCCGGTTTCGCCTTCTCCTGGCAGATCGCGGTCGCCGTGGCGGTGGTCATGCTCGTGGTCGTGCTGTCGTACCGGCAGACCGTGCACGCCTACCCGTCCGGGGGCGGCGATTACGAGGTCGCCACGGTCAACGTGGGGCCGACGGCGGGGCTGGTCGTCGCGAGCGCGCTGTTGGTCGATTACGTGCTCACGGTCGCGGTGTCGGTGAGTTCGGGCGTCCAGAACGCGAAGGCGATGATCCCGATGATCGCGGGGCACGAGGGGCTCATCGCGGCGGTGGTGATCCTGCTGTTGATGGCGATGAACCTGCGAGGCGTCCGGGAGTCGGGCACCCTGTTCGCGATCCCGACGTACGGGTTCATGATCGGCGTCCTGGGCATGACGGCCTGGGGCCTCACGCGCATCTTCGCGCTCGGCGAGCCGCTGCAGGCGCCGACCGCGCGGTTCGAGGTGGTGGGCGACCCGTTCTACAGCCAGCTCACCGGCTTCGCGCTCATCGCGCTGCTGGCCAGGGCATTCAGTTCGGGCTGTGCCGCCCTGACGGGCGTGGAGGCGATCAGCAACGGCGTCCCGGCGTTCAAAGAGCCGAAGAGCGGCAACGCCGCGACGACGCTCGCGCTGCTGGGCGGCATCGCGCTCAGCATGCTCGGGGGCATCATCGTGCTGGCGAACCTCACCGGCGCGAAGATGATCGACGAGCACGGCGGCTCGTACTTCACCCTCAACGGCCAGCGCGTCGAGGGCGGCCACGACACGACGATGGGCCAGTTGGCGGCGACCGTGTTCAACACGTTCACGCCCGGGTTCTACTTCGTGATCACGATGACGATGATCATCCTGATCCTGGCGGCCAACACGGCCTTCAACGGCTTCCCGGTGCTCAGTTCGATCCTCGCGCGCGACGGCTACCTGCCCCGGATGCTCTACACCCGCGGCGACCGGCTCGCCTACAGCAACGGCATCATGCTGCTGGCCGGTGCGGCGATCACCCTCGTTCTCGTGTTCAACGCGAGCGTGACCGCCCTGATCCAGCTGTACGTCGTGGGCGTCTTCGTGTCGTTCACGGTCAGCCAGTTCGGCATGATGCGGCACTGGAACCGGCACCTGCGCACCGAGACGGACGCCCGGGCCCGCGCGGTCATGCAGCGCTCGCGGGCGATCAACGCCATCGGACTGACGTGCACGGGCACGGTGCTGATCATCGTCTTGGCGTCCAAGCTGATCTACGGGGCCTACCTGGCGATCATCGCGATGGCCGTGCTCTTCGTGCTCATGCGCGCCATCCGCGCGCACTACGACAACGTGGCCACCGAGGTGGCTCTCGACCCCACAGAGGCGCGGACGTTGCCGAGCCGCGTGCGCGCCGTCATCCTCGTCAGCGGGGTGAACAAGCCGACGCTGCGGGCGGTGAACTTCGCGCGTGCCAGCCGGGCGAACTCGATCGAGGCCGTGATGGTCGGCATCAACGAGGACGAGACCCGGCAGATGCGCGCCGAGTGGGAAGCCCAGGACGTCGGGATCCCGCTGAAGGTGATCGCCTCGCCGTTCCGGGAAGTGGTCGGGCCGTTCCTGAACTACGTCAGCGGAATCCGGTCGGGCAACCCGCGCGACGTGGTCTGCGTGTACGTGCCGGAGTTGATCGTGGGGCACTGGTGGGAGCGGATCCTGCACAACCAGACGGGGCTGTTCCTCAAGGCGCGGCTCAACCTCATGCCGGGCGTCATGGTGACGGCCGTTCCGTACATGCTGCGGTCGTCGAAGCATGCGGTCGCCCGCGCGCAGCGCAACTCCACGGCGGCCTGGCGGAAGGCGGGCCGCGGCCGCGTCCACTCCGGGACCCACATTGACGACTGATCCCGCCCTCGTCCGGCCGGGCGACGTCATCGGGCCGGTCACGGTCGGCCCCGTGGCGCACGGCGGCCACTGGGTGGCGCGCCTGGACTCCTACGTCTGGTTCGTCCGCCATGCGCTGGAGGGCGAGCTCGTGACGCTGCGCGTCCGGGACGCCGGGGCGCGCTTCGGCCGGGCGGACGTCGCTGAGGTGCTCCGGCCGAGCCCCCATCGCGTGGACGCCCCCTGTCCGGTCGCCGGCGAGTGCGGCGGGTGCGACTTCCAGCACGTCGAGATCGGCGAGCAGCGACGCCTCAAGGCGTCCGTGCTCGACGAGCAACTGCGCCGGCTCGCCGGGCTGGGCTTCGACGCCGTGGTGGAGGCCGTCGATCCGCCCGCCCTGGGCTGGCGAACCCGCGTGCGCTACCACCGGACCCCCGAGGGCGCCCACGGCCTCAAGGCGCACGGCTCGGGCCGGGTCGTTCCGCTGCCCGAGGGCGGCTGCCGGATCGCGGTGCCCGCGCTCGCCACGCCCCCCGCCACCGTGGGCGAGGACGCCGCGAGCGCCGACGCGCTCGTCGGTGTCGCGCCGGCGGAGGGCGGCGTCCATTGGGGGACGCCGCGCGACGACACGGTCCTGCGGGAGCGTGCCGCCGGACGCGGCTGGTCCGTCCACGCGAACGGGTTCTGGCAGGTCCACCCAGCATCGGCCGACACGCTCGTGGCCGCCGTCCTCGACGGGCTGCGGCCGCAGCCGGGGGAGTCGGCCCTCGACCTGTACTGCGGCGTCGGGCTGTTCGCCGGGGCGCTCACGGACGCCGGCGTCCGGGTGCTCGGGGTGGAGGGCAGCAAGCCCGCGATCGCGCTGGCCCGCCGGAACGTGCCGGAGGCGAAGCTCGTCGCCGGGTCGGTGGAGCGGTCGCTCCACCGGCTGCCGCGACGCGCTGACCTGGTCGTGCTCGACCCGCCGCGCACGGGCGCCGGGCGGCGCGTGATGGACGCCGTGCTGGCCCTCGAGCCGCGCGCGATCGCCTACGTCGCCTGCGACCCGGCCGCTCTCGCGCGTGACGTGGCCACGGCCGCGGCGTCCGGCTGGGGTGTGCGGTCGGTTCGCGCGTTCGATCTGTTCCCGATGACGCATCATGTCGAAGCTGTGACGATCCTGGGCAGATAGCCGCGGATGTCTCGAGGTGATGAGAGAATCGCGGTGGTGAATCGACCTGTGGAGGCCCGGTGTCCGATCCGTCCGGGCGAAAAGTGTTCCCTGTGCCAGATGGGCGTCACGGGGCCCCACGACTGCGGGCTCGTGTACCTGGTGATGAGCGACGACGAGTTGCGCGCCATGTACGACGAGCAGCGCCGTCGCGGACAGACTGGTGGCGCGACGCCGGGAATGCGAGAACACTGGGGATCACCACAGTAGGGACAGTGAAAGCACGACGCCGTGCTATCTTGATATCGAGATAGTTTTCGACGACGAGACCTGGAGGACGCCGCATGAGCGAGAACAGTTTCGGTGCGAAGGGCACCCTGGATGTTTCCGGCACGGAGTACGAGATCTTCAAGCTGGACTCGGTAGAGGGTTCGAAGAACCTCCCGTTCAGCCTCAAGGTGTTGCTCGAGAACCTGCTCCGCAACGAAGACGGCGCGAACATCACCGCCGACGACATCAAGGCGCTGGGGTCGTGGGACGAGAACGCCGAGCCCAGCAAGGAGATCCAGTACACGCCCGCGCGCGTGATCATGCAGGACTTCACGGGTGTCCCCTGCATCGTCGACCTCGCCACCATGCGTGAGGCGATCGCCGACCTGGGCGGCGACCCGTCGAAGGTGAACCCGCTCGCGCCCTCCGAACTCGTGATCGACCACTCGGTGCAGATCGATGTCTTCGGCACCCCCGACGCCTTCCAGCGCAACGTCGAGATGGAGTACAAGCGCAACCGCGAGCGCTACCAGTTCCTCCGCTGGGGCCAGACGGCGTTCCACGACTTCGTCGTCGTCCCGCCCGGCACCGGCATCGTGCACCAGGTGAACATCGAGAACCTCGCCCGCGTCGTGTTCCCGCGCGAGGTCGACGGCGTCCTGCAGGCCTACCCCGACACGTGCGTCGGCACCGACTCGCACACCACGATGGTCAACGGCCTCGGCGTCCTCGGGTGGGGCGTCGGCGGCATCGAGGCCGAGGCCGCCATGCTGGGCCAGCCGGTGAGCATGCTGATCCCGCGGGTCGTCGGCTTCAAGCTGACGGGCAAGCTGCCCGAGGGGACGACGGCGACCGACCTCGTCCTGACGATCACCGAGCGGCTGCGCCAGCACAAGGTCGTCGGCAAGTTCGTCGAGTTCTACGGCCCGGGCGTCGCCGAGGTGCCGCTGGCGAACCGCGCCACGATCGGCAACATGAGCCCCGAGTACGGGTCCACGGTCGCGATCTTCCCGATCGACGAGAAGACGACCGATTACCTGCGGCTGACCGGCCGGTCGGAAGAGCAGGTCGCGCTCGTGGAGGCCTACTGCAAGGAGCAGGGCCTGTGGCACGATCCCGACCACGAGCCCCGGTTCTCCGAGTACCTCGAGCTCGATCTGGCGACGGTCGTCCCGTCGATCGCGGGCCCCAAGCGGCCGCAGGACCGGATCGTGCTCGCCGACGCGAAGCAGACCTTCGCCGACACGGTCGTCTCGTACACCGACGAGGTGAAGGGTGTGGACGTCACGCTCGGCTCCGGCGAGGAGTTCGAGCTGCCGACCGGCGCCGTGGCGGTCGCCGCGATCACGTCGTGCACCAACACATCGAACCCGAGCGTGATGCTGGGCGCCGGCCTCGTCGCCAAGAAGGCCGTCGAGAAGGGCCTCCAGCGCAAGCCGTGGGTGAAGACCTCGTTGGCGCCCGGGTCGCAGGTTGTCACCGACTACTACGAGAAGGCCGGCCTGACCGAGTACCTCGACAAGCTCGGCTTCAACCTGGTCGGCTACGGCTGCACCACCTGCATCGGCAACTCGGGCCCGCTCATCCCCGAGGTCAGCAAGGCGATCAACGACAACGACATGGCCGTGGTGAGCGTCCTGTCGGGCAACCGCAACTTCGAGGGGCGCATCAACCCCGACGTGAAGATGAACTACCTCGCGAGCCCGCCGCTCGTCGTCGCGTACGCGCTCGCCGGTCGCATGGACCTCGACATCACCACCGAGCCTCTCGGGCAGGACGCCGACGGCAACGACGTCTTCCTGCGCGACATCTGGCCCACCCAGGCCGAGATCGACGAGATCGTGGGGTCGTCCATCAGCGCCGACATGTTCCGGACGCGCTACGCCGACGTCTTCGCCGGCACGAGCGACTGGCGCGAGCTGCCGACGCCCGAGGGCGACGTGTTCGAGTGGGACGCCGACTCGACCTACGTCCGCAAGCCCACGTACTTCGAGAGCATGCCGGCCGAGCCGGAGCCCGTCTCCGACATCGCGGGCGCGCGGGTGCTGCTGAAGCTGGGCGACTCGGTCACCACCGACCACATCTCGCCGGCCGGCGCGATCAAGGCGGACACCCCGGCGGGCCAGTACCTCACCGGTCACGGCGTCGAGCGCAAGGACTTCAACTCGTACGGGTCGCGTCGCGGCAACCACGAGGTGATGATCCGCGGTACGTTCGCGAACATCCGGCTGCGCAACCAAATCGCTCCCGGCACCGAGGGCGGCTACACGCGCGACTTCACGCAGGAGGGCGGCCCGGTCTCGTTCGTGTACGACGCTGCGCAGAACTACGCGAAGGCCGGCACCCCGCTGGTCATCCTGGCGGGCAAGGAGTACGGCTCCGGCAGCTCGCGCGACTGGGCGGCGAAGGGGACGTCGCTGCTCGGCGTCACCGTCGTGATCGCCGAGAGCTACGAGCGGATCCACCGCTCCAACCTCATCGGCATGGGCGTGCTGCCGCTGCAGTTCCCCGAGGGCGAGTCCGCCGACTCGCTGGGCCTGACCGGTGAGGAGACGTTCTCCGTCGAGGGAGTCACCGCGCTGAACGACGGCACGACGCCGAAGACGGTCAAGGTCACCGCGACCAAGGACGGGGCCGAGCCGGTCACGTTCGACGCCGTCGTCCGTATCGACACGCCAGGGGAGGCCGACTACTTCCGCAACGGCGGCATCCTGCAGTACGTCCTGCGGTCGCTGCTGAAGAAGTAGCGGAGTCAGGAGGTACCCTCGTCCGCGATGGACGAGATCAGGTTCCGGATCCGGGAGTCGCCGACGGGCGGCTCCCGGATCGCCTATTCCTACCTGGCCGGCGTCATGATCGTCGTGATCGTGGGTTTCGCGGCGACGATCCTCGGGCCGATCTTCAACCCGTTCGGCGAGACGGGCGTCGATATCGACCAGCGCGCGCTCGCGCTGCTCCTGGTCGGGTTGGGCACAAGCGGGCTCATCGCGGACGCCGCCGGTGCGGCCGTCTTCCGGCTGGGCTGGGAGTGGTGGGCCGTCATGGCGGCCTTCATCGTGTCGCTGCCGTTGTGGTCGACGGCATTGCCTCTGGAGATGTTGTGGACGCCGTTCCTCGGCGCGCCGCTGGCTGCCGCTCTGGCGACGCTGGGCGGGCCGCGGCGTCCGGCGTGGCGTCCTTGGGTGATCGGAGGGCTGTTCGCCGCCTTGGTCGTCGCGACCGCGCTGGTGACGTTCGTCCTGTGAGGCGTCCGTCGCCCGGCGTCAGGGGCGCGGGCTTGGCAGAGGGACCACGGCGTCCTAGAATCGAACGTAGGTTCGATGAAGGGGGCGCGATGGTCACCGCGACGCAGCGAGACAAGGGGCGGGCGTCGGAGGGGTACGTGCCGCCCGGCTGGCCGGTACAGGTGCGGCCTCCGGGCGCGCCGCGGTGGGAGGAGACGGCGGCGGAGTTCCTGCTCGACTGCTGCCCGGCCGACTTCCGCGGGTACGCCGTGTTGCGGCGCCACCCGGTGGTGCTGGCGCGGTTCGCCGCCGAATGCGTGGCCGCCCAGGTGCGCTCGTGCGAGGCGGGGTTGTCCGAGGTGCGGGTGAGTCTGGGCGACATGGTGTCGCCCGAGGTGGTCGAGGCGGCGACGCTGGCATGGCAGGAGCAGGGGGCGGCGCTGAAGCGGCGGCAGCGGGAGGTCGCGCTGGTGGAGGAAGTGCTGCGCGGCCGGGTTTTCGTACGCAAGCTGTGACGCGGGCTGAGGTAGCGACGCGGTGAATGTGCCTAGAATCGACCCTATGTCTCTGCTCGAGGGCATTCATGGCCCGCGCGATGTCCGTGATCTGACCCCGCGGGAGCTGGGCGCTCTCGCGGGGGAGATCCGGCAGTTCTTGATCGACAAGGTGAGCCGTACCGGGGGTCACCTCGGGCCCAACCTGGGGGTCGTCGAACTGACGCTGGCGCTGCATCGCGTGTTCGACTCGCCGCACGACCCCATCGTCTTCGACACCGGGCACCAGAGCTACGTGCACAAGATCTTGACGGGTCGTCAGGCCGGCTTCGACCATCTCCGGCAGAAGGGCGGCCTGTCGGGCTACCCGTCGCGGGAGGAGTCGGAGCACGACTGGGTCGAGAACAGCCACGCGTCGACGTCGCTGTCGTGGTCGGCGGGCCTGGCCAAGGCCTTCCAGCTGCGCGGAGAAGACCGGACTGTCGTGGCGGTCGTCGGCGACGGCGCCCTCACCGGCGGCATGGCCTGGGAGGCGCTGAACAACATCGCGGTCGAGCCCGACCTCAGGCTCGTCATCGTCGTGAACGACAACGGCCGTTCGTACACGCCGACCGTGGGCGGCCTGGCCTGGCACCTGCAGGGCCTGCGCACCGACCCGCGCTACGAGCAGGCGCTCGACGTGATCAAGAGGGGCGTCCGGTCGGCCCCGCTCGTGGGCGGCCCGGTGTACGACCTCATGCACGGACTCAAGACCGGGGTGAAAGACGTCATCGCGCCGCAGGGCCTGTTCAGCGACCTGGGCATGAAGTACCTCGGGCCGATCGACGGCCACGACCTGGGCGCGCTGGAGCGGGCGCTCGACGCGGCGCGCACCTTCGGCGGGCCCGTGATCGTGCATGCGATCACCGAGAAGGGCAAGGGGTTCGAGGCGGCTGAACAGAACGAGGAGGATCGGTTCCACGCCGTCGGTCGCATCGACTGCGTGACGGGCCTGCCGGTCGGCGGCGGCGTCCACCGGCGCACCTGGACGGAGGCGTTCAGCGACCAGATGGTGGAGATCGGGCGCCGCGATCCGTCCGTCGTCGCGATCACCGCGGCCATGTTGCACCCGACGGGCCTGGGAGCGTTCGCCGCCGAGTTCCCCGAGCGGGTGTTCGACGTCGGCATCGCCGAGCAGCATGCGACCACGTTCGCAGCGGGCCTCGCGCGCGGCGGCCTCCACCCCGTCTTCGCGGTGTACGCGACCTTCCTGAATCGCGCGTTCGACCAGGTGCTCCTCGATGTCGCCCTGCACCGGCTGGGCGTCACGTTCGTGCTCGACCGGGCCGGCGTCACCGGCACCGACGGGCCCAGCCACAACGGCATGTGGGATCACACGATCGCCGGGCTGGTGCCGGGCCTCCAGCTCGCCGATCCGCGTGACGAGCAGCGGCTCGACGAGGCGCTGCAGCGGGCGGTGGGGGTGTCGGATGCACCGACGGTGATCCGGTTCAGCAAAGAGGCGGTGCCCGACCCGGTGCCGGCCGTGCGGCGGCGCGGGTCGGTCGACGTGCTCGCGGAGGCGTCCGATCCGCGCGTGCTGATCGTCGGCTACGGGCAGTTCGCCTCCCTGGCCGTGCAGGTCGGGTCGCGGGTGGGCGTCCAGGGCATCGGGGCGACCGTCGTCGACCCGGTCTGGGCGCTGCCGGTGTCGGGCGACCTGGTGGAATTGTGTCGCGAGCACGCCGCCGTCGTGACGCTGGAGGACAGTGGTGTCGCGGGCGGCCTGGGCACGCGGCTGGCGCTCGAGCTCGCGGAGCAGGGAGTGCGGACGCCGGTGTACCCGCTCGGCATCCCGCAGCGGTTCCTCGCGCAGGGGTCGCGCTCGGAGATCCTCGAGGATTTGGGGCTGACCGCTCAGGCGCTGGCGCGCACGGTGGTGGAGTTCGTGGTGGAGGGCGAGGCCGACCTGCCGGCCGACCGGCGGGTCAACCCAGCGCAGGCGTGATCGCGCCGACGACCAGTTCGCGCTGCCAGGCGCGCGCCCCGCGGCCGGCCAGGTAGGCGTCCACGGCGTCGACGGTGTGCTCGGCGGGAGGCTCCCAGCAGAGTCGGCGGATGGCGTCCGGGGAGATGAGGTTTTCCACGGGCACGCTGAGCTTCTCGGCGAGAGCGACCGTGAGCGGCCGTACCTTCGCCCAGCGCGCGGCGGCGTCGGGGTTGCGGTGCGACCAGGTTCGGGGCGGCGGCGGGCCGTCGGGTGAGACGGACGCCGGCGGCAGGTCGGTGCGCGTCAGCGCGGCGGCCCGCTCGATCGCGTCGAGCCACACCGACTCGTGGCGGGCCGCCAGCCGCCAGGTGAACCCGCGCACCGAGCGGAGCTCCTGCCGGGTGATCGATCGGTGGCCGGCGTTGACCTTCTTGGCCACCTCGCTGATGGCCTGGTCGGCCAGGACGCGCCCGGGCGCGCGATCGAGGGACTCGGCGAGTTCGTCCCGGGCGTGCCAGAGCTCCCGCACAGCCGCGAGCGCGACGGGCGCGCGGACCTCGTGGATGCCGGACGTCCGCCGCCACGGGTCCTCCCGCCGGTGCGGCGGGTCGGCGGCGTGCTCGGCGAGCCACGCGAACTCCTGTCGCGCCCACTCGTCTTTGCCCGCCTTCTCCAGCTCGTCGGCCGCCCAATCGCGCAGCGGGACGAGCAACTCGACGTCGAGCGCCGCGTAGTTCAGCCAGTCGGCCGGCAGCGGCCGCTTCGACCAGTCGGCCGCCGAATGCTCTTTGGCCAGGGTCTTCCCGAGCGCGCGCTCGGTCAGGCTGGACAGCGACACGCGGGGCAGGCCGAGCAGGCGTCCGGCGAGCTCGGTGTCGAACAGCCGCCGGGGCACGAGGCCGACTTCGGCGAGACAGCCCAGATCCTGGGTGGCGGCGTGGATGATCCACTCCGCGTCCGCCAACGACGCGCCGAGGTCCGACAGGTCGGCCCGGGGGGCGGCCCCCTCGAAGGCGACCGGGTCGAGCAGAACCGTGCCGGCGTCGCCGCGCGCGAGCTGGATCAGGTACGCCTTCGCAGAGTAGCGGAAGCTCTGCGCCCTCTCGGTGTCCACGGCGAGGGGGCCGCTGGCGCCGGCGAGGGACGCCTTCGCGTCGGCGTAGGCGCCGGCGTCGTCGACGACGGGAGGGACGCCGCCCGCGGGCGACGCCACGAGCTCGTAGCTCGGGGGGCTGTCGGTGGCCTCGACCTCGCTCATCGCCGCCGCGAGGCCGAACGGTTCAGGGGCATCGGCACGACGCCGTCGGGCAGCATGGGCAGGCCGGACACGAGGCAGAGCAGATCCTGCCAGGCGTGGGCGTGGGCGATCATGTCGTCGCCGGTGGTGACGACCGGCGTCCAGGACGCGCGGATCTCGATCTCGGCGCGCTGCGGATCGTCCTCCATCGAACCGAAGGACTGCGACGCCACGGCCGTCACGGTGCCCGAGGGGGCGGTGTACTCGGCCTGATGCCGGTCGAGCGCGTCGATCAGCCACGACCAACCGACCTCGGCGAGCAGCGGGTCGGTGATCATCTCCGCGTCGACCTCCGCGCGAGCATACGTCACGCACCGAAACTCCCCGTCCCACGCCGGGTTGCCGGCGGGGTCGTGGAGGAGGACGAGGCGTCCGTTCCCCAACTCGGAGTCGTTGACCTCGACGTCGGCCGCGATCGCGGCCGACTGCGGCGCGATACGCTGCGGCGCGGGGATCTCTTCGATGATGAGCTCGGGACGCCAGGGCGTGCGCATGACCGCGGCGACCGCCTCGTCGAATAGGCGATGGGCTTGGTTCATGCTGGCAACCACACGAATCAGGCTAACAATCAGGGGTGGTCTGGGACGCCTGACGCGCCGAAGTGGGGCGGTTACGATGGTAACTACAAACCTCTTGTTGCAGGTCCGTGCCCTTGACTTGGCAGTTCATCCAACGTTTGCCTGGACGACGCTTTCCGGGCACCCGCTCAGGCGAGACAATGCTGCCCGTGACCGTTGAGTTATTGTTGCTCGTCCTCGTGATCATCACGGCTGTCTCGTTCGACTTCACGAACGGCTTTCACGACACCGCGAACGCTATGGCGACGTCCATCGCTACCGGGGCTCTCAAGCCCAAGACCGCCGTCGCGCTCTCGGCGATCCTGAACCTCATCGGCGCCTTCCTGTCCGTCGAGGTCGCACTGACCGTGACCAACGCCGTGGTCAACATCCAGGACAAGAGCGGCGCTCCGAAGGCTGAGTTCCTGGCTGACAACGGCCACGTCCTGCTGATGATCGTCTTTTGTGGCCTCATCGGGGGAGTCACGTGGAACCTGCTGACGTGGCTGCTCGGCTTGCCGTCCAGCTCGTCGCACGCGCTGTTCGGCGGTCTGATCGGGTCGTCGATCGCGGGCCTGGGCTTCACCGGGGTGAACTGGATGGGCGACGGCACGAAGCTCGACGGCGTGCTCGGCAAGGTCGTGCTTCCCGCGGTGGCGTCGCCGTTCGTGGCCGGCATCGTCTCGATGATCGGCACCTGGCTGGTGTACCGCATCACGGTGAACGTCGCCGAGCGCTACCGCCAGGGCGGCTTCCGCTGGGGCCAGATCGGCACCGCGTCGCTGGTCTCGCTGGCGCACGGCACGAACGACGCCCAGAAGACGATGGGCGTCATCACCCTGGCCTTGATCGCCTACGGGGCGTGGCAGGACACCCACGCCGTGCCGTGGGAGGTCAAGATCGTCTGCGCCGCCGCGATCGCGCTCGGCACCTACACGGGCGGCTGGCGGATCATCCGCACCCTCGGCAAGGGGCTCGTGGAGATCGAGCCGGCTCAGGGGATGGCGGCCGAGGCGTCCAGCGCCGCGGTCATCCTGAGTTCCAGCCATCTGGGCTTCGCGTTGTCGACGACGCACGTCGCGACCGGTTCGATCCTGGGCACCGGGTTGGGCAAGAAGGGCGCCGAGGTGCGCTGGGGCGTGGCGGCCCGCATGCTCGCCGCGTGGCTCATCACGTTGCCCGCCGCGGGTGTCGTGGGCGCGGTCATGTACCTGGTCGGCAACGCCATCGGTGGGTACGCCGGCGTCGTGACGGTGTTCGCCGTCTTGTGCGCGCTCGCCCTCTTCTTCGTGCGACGCTCCAGGAGCAAACCGGTCCATGCCGACAATGTGAACGAGGACTGGCACGGAAACGACCCCGCCGAGTCGCACGCCCCCGGTGCGACCTCGACGCTCGAACGGCAGGAGGCCTGACATGTGGGAGCTGTTCTTCTCTGCGATCGGCCAGGTGCTGCTGATCGGCGTGCTGATCGGAGCCGGGCTACCGGCGATCTTCGCCCTCGGCGTCCGTTCGCTGGCCTACGGGGCCGGTGGCGACGCGGAGGTCGACCACGAGGCCGGGCACCCGATCGGCAAGGTCGGCGCCGCGATTGCGTTCGCCGTCGTGCTGGCGGTCATCGGGCTGGGGCTGGCGATCATCATCTCGTCGGGCTTCGGCTACGTCGTCTCGTTCGAGCACATCTTCCCGACGTTCGTGAAGCGTGGGGGCCACTGACATGACCGAGCCCGCGCCTGGCGTTCTGCAGCGAATCCTGCGTTGGCTACGGGCGGGGTATCCTGAAGGCGTCCCGCAAGAAGACTATGTCGTGCTGCTCGGCGTCCTGCACCGCTCGTTGACCGACTTCGAGGTCGAGAAGCTCGCCCGCGAGCTTCGCGATGGCCCCGCCGGCATCGACGGTTCGATCACCGACGAGGAGATCCGGGCGGCGATCAGGAAACTCGCGCGGCAGACGCCGGCGGACGCGGACGTGCGGCGGGTGGCCGGACGCCTCGCCGAGGGCGGCTGGCCGCTGACGCCGGTGCACGAGCTGCCGGACCCCCACTAGCCGAAGGAGGCGCCTTGTTCCCGGCCCTCGATCGCATCATCGCCTGGCTCAAGCAAGGCTATCCGACCGGAATCCCCGAGGCCGACGTCGTGCCGCTGCTCGCCCTGTTGTCTCGGCGTCTCAGTGACGATGAGATTCGCGACGTCGGCCACGAGTTGGAGCGCAAGCACCTGCTGCCCGCCGACAGGCGCGACGTGGCAGCCGCCTTCCTGAAACGCACCGAGGTGCTGCCCTCGCCCGACGAACTTGCCCGGGTCGGCCAGAAGCTCGAGACGGCCGGGTGGCCTCTGCAGAACAACACCTGGGAGCCGCCGGATGGGCCCCCGAGATTCCACGAGTGAGACCAAGAAGGACGACGCTCAGCCCCTGACGAGGCGATCGCCCACCGCTCAGCCGCCCACGAACGCCGTCGCTCGACGTCTGGCGGGAAAAGTGGGGCGCTACTCCGCGGGCGTCTCGTCGTGCACGAGGCAGATCGAGTTGATGCAGTAGCGCTCGTCGGTGGGGGTGGGGTAGCCCTCGCCGGTGAACACGTGCCCGAGGTGGCTGTCGCAGTTGGCGCAGCGCACCTCGACGCGGGGCGCGCCGGGCAGGGAGTCGTCGGTGAGGTAGCGGACGCGATCGTCGGCCGCCGGCGCGTAGAACGACGGCCAGCCGCAGTGCGAGGAGAACTTCTGCTCGCTCGTGAACAGCACCGCGCCGCATGCCTTGCACGCGTAGGTGCCCGCGCTCGTCGTGTCGGTGTACTCGCCGCGGAACGGGGCCTCCGTGCCGCCCTCGCGCAGCACGTGGAACTCCGCGGCGGAGAGCTGCGCGCGCCACTCGTCAGGGGTCTTGAGCACGCGCGGGATGGGGTTGGTCGTCATGGTCTCCTCGCTTCCTCGCTCGATTCGCCGTTCTCGGGCCGGGTTTCCTCGCCACCTTACCCGGACGCCTCCGTGGCCCCGGACGCCGCCGCCCCGTAATCTCTCGCTCATGGCGAACCCCGCGATCACGCTGGACGTCGACGGCCGCGGCGTCCGGCTGTCGTCGCCCGACAAGGTGTACTTTCCCGAGCTCGGGCTGACCAAGCGCGACGTGGCCGAGTACATGCTCGCCGTCGGGCCGGGGCTGCTGGGTGCGCTGCGTGGGCGTCCGACGACGATGGAGCGCTGGCCGGGCGGCGTCGGGGGAGAGGAGTCGTTCTACCAGAAGCGGCTGCCGAAGGCGGTGCCGGAGTGGGTGGGGCGGGCGACGATCACGTTCCCGTCTGGGCGGACGGCTGAGACGGTGTGTCCGGACGACCTCGCGACCGTCCTGTGGATGCTGAATCTCGGGACGCTCCGCTTTCATCCGTGGCCCGTGCGCGGCACCGCGCCCGACCTGGTGGACGAGTTGCGCCTCGACCTCGATCCCCAGCCCGGCACCGGCTTCGAGGACGCCGTCGCGGCGGCCCTCGAATTGCGCGGCGTCCTGACGGAGCTGGGCCTGACCGGGTTCGTGAAGACCAGCGGCGGCCGGGGCGTCCATGTGTACGCCCCGGTCGGGCCCACCGACTTCATCGACGCTCGCCACGCCGCGATCGCGATCGGTCGCGAGTTGGCCCGCCGGATGCCCGACCGCGTCACCGTGAACTGGTGGAAGGAGGAGCGCGGCGAGCGCATCTTCGTCGATATCAACCAGATGGCCCGCGACCGGCTGATGACGTCGGCGTACTCGATCCGGCCGACCGAGCTGGCGCGCGTCTCCGCGCCGCTGACGTGGGACGAACTGCCGGACGCCGACCCCGCCGCCTACACCGTCGTCACGATGCCCGCGCGCTTCGCCGCGGTGGGCGACCCGTGGGCCGCGCTGGCGACGACGCCGCCGGCCTCGCTGGCCCCCGCGCTCGCCTGGTACGACCGGGACGCCGCGGCCGGCGAGGGGGAGATGCCCTACCCACCCGAGTATCCGAAGATGCCTGGCGAACCGCCGCGCGTCCAGCCGAGCCGGGCCAGACAGCAGCCGGGGGAGGCGTCCGGCTGACGGCGTCCGGTTCCCGGTTCGTGGCGCGTAGCCCTTGGCCGTGGCCCCCGGATCGGCCACACTGCGAGGATGGCGAAGAAGAGCAAGAAGGACGGCAAGTCCAAGTCCGACAAGGGCAAGAAGGCCGCCGAGAAGCAGTCCGCGAAGGCCGCCAAGGCCGCCGAGAAGGAGGCGGTCAAGGCCGCCCTCAAGGCGGAGAAGGCCGCGAAAGCCGTCCCGGCGCCGCCGGAGCCGCGGCGTCCGCTGTCGGAGGTGCTGCGCGCGCCCCAGGGCGAGGTCGACATTCGGACCATCGAGACCGACGCTGCGCCCGGCTTCGTCGGCGAGGGCAAGTCGGACGCCCCCGCGCTCACCGACGCCCTGGCCCCCGTGCTCTCCGACCTGCAGGAACGGCTGTATGCGGCGGGCCGGGAGAACCCGGAGACGGCGCCGCGCGTCTTGCTCGTGCTGCAAGGCATGGACACGTCGGGCAAGGGCGGCACGATCCGGCACGCGGTGGGCATGGTCGACCCGCAGGGTGTGGATCTCACGGCGTTCAAGGTGCCGACGGCGGAGGAGCGGGAGCACCCGTTCCTGTGGCGCATCCGGCGCGCGCTGCCCGGCCCGGGCATGATCGGGGTCTTCGACCGTTCGCAGTACGAGGACGTGTTGGTCGTCCGGGTGAACGAGCTGGTCCCGAAGGCGATCTGGGCCCGCCGTTACACCACGATCAACGACTTCGAGGCCGAGCTCGCGGGGCAGGGCTACGTGATCATCAAGTGCTTCCTGCACATCTCGGCCGACGAGCAGAAGCAGCGGCTGGCGGCGCGGCTCGACGACCCCGAAAAGCACTGGAAGTACAACCCGGGCGACCTCGATTCCCGCTCTCACTGGGACGATTACGCCGACGCCTACAACGAGTTGCTCGGGCGTTGCAACCCCGACCATGCGCCCTGGTACATCATCCCGTCCAACAAGAAGTGGTACCGGAACTGGGCGGTGGCCGAGCTGCTGCGGGAGAAGCTAGACGCCCTAGGCCTCGGCCGGCCGGCGGCCGACTTCGACGTGGAGGCCGAGAAGGCACGGCTGGCCGAGTTGTGACCCTCCCGCTGCATCCGGACGCCGCCGGCCGGGCCGGCGTCCTGGGTTGGCGGGCGTGTCCTGCGGGCACGGGCGCTTTTTCGGCCCCGGAACGCGCAACGGCCGGCCGGGGACGAACCCCGGCCGGCCGCGTGCGTGATCAGGCGCTGAAGGCGTCCAGGGGCAGGTCGTCGTGGCGGGCGGGCTCGTCGGCCTGCTCGAAGTCCAGCAGGTCCATGGCTGCGAACGCGTAGCGGGCGAGGACCAGGTCGAGCACCTCGCGGGCCGGCCCGAGCGGGTCGGAGACCGCGACGACGCCGCTGCGGTGGGCCTGGTCGGCCTGCGCGTGGTACAGCTCGTCGGAGGACAGGAAGAACGACCCGACGGCGATGTGCCGGCGTCCCTGGGCGCGCAGCCCCTGGATCGCCTGCGCGACCGACGGGCCGGAGCCGTCGGCGACGGCCGTGAGGCAGGGCAGGCGGTGGTGCGTGGACCACTGGCGGGCGCGGCGGGCCAGCAGGGCCGAGCCGCGGACGTCGCCGGTGCTGGCGGAGGAGAGGATGAGCCCGTCCAACTCCAGCACGCGCGCCCGGTGCAGGGCCGCGCGGAGGCGTCCGTCGAGGATGTTGAGCAGGCTCAACTCGGGGCCGATGGGCCGGGAGGTGACGAAGCCGACCTCGGGGTGATCAGCGCGGACCTGGTGCATGACCGCGAGCACCGCCGGGTCGATCTCGATCGCGTGTGTCAGCCCGAGCGGGACGAGCACGACCTCGCGGACGCCGCGCTCGGCGAGTTGCGAGGCGACCTGGGCGACGCTCGGGGTGCAGGGGTCGCGGAACGCAGCCTGAATGTCCAGGTCGGGGCGCATCGTCTGCAGCCCTTGCCGCAGGACGTGCGTCACCTGGGCAACGCGAGGGTCGCTGCTACTGCGAGCAACCATCACCAAGGTGGGAGCGGTCATGGCCGTGCCTTCCTAACTTGCATAGGTGGAAGACGGCTTCTTTGCCGGTTGTTAATTGAATCGTGACTGTTATCAACCTGTGATGCAAGCCCCTGGTCCGCGTGGCGAGATCTTCGTCTGAATGACGAGATTGTTCGGAGATGTCCCGTGCGACGTGTGGGTCAGGGGAAGGCGCCGGAACAGCCGGCTCGGGGACGGTCGTGTCGATCAGCTGCTGCGCCTACTCGCGGACACGCACGCTGAGACCTGAGCACCCCTCGCGAGTTGAGGAGCGATCAACCGCCTCTGCCACGACCGCTGCTGCCGAGCCGACGGGCGTCTCGGCGACGAGATGGATTGCTGCATCGGACGGTCGCGGGGCGGCCTTCTCCGACGTGAGGAGCGAGGTTGCACGTGTCTTGCACGCAACAGCGAAGCCGCTCCGTCGAGGTTTCGTTTCACCTCGTCAGAGCGGCTTTCGTGCGGTGGGCGATACTGGGTTCGAACCAGTGACCTCTTCGGTGTGAACGAAGCGCGCTACCACTGCGCCAATCGCCCGCGAGGAACAAGGCTAGCGCAGAGGCGCGGCCGCTGCACAATCGGCGTCCGGGGGTCTCGGGCGAGGCGCGGCTCAGTTTGTGTTCGGCTCGCGAGGTTGGCTAAGGTGTTCCACGCACCTGATGCGGGGCACCTCCCGAATCGGTCGCATGCGGACGTGGCTCAGTTGGTAGAGCATCACCTTGCCAAGGTGAGGGTCGCGGGTTCGAATCCCGTCGTCCGC
>NZ_JBDHZL010000005.1:0-71511 GCF_039811905.1 Nigerium sp.
GGGCGGCTGGCGTCCGAGGCGGCACGGCTCGCCGAGCGCGGGGTCGCGCCCGGCTGGCTGGGCGACCCGGCGTCCCTCAGCGACGCCGAGGCGGCGGACGCCGAGGTACGGCTGGTGACGTCCGTCGTGCGCGAGAGCCCCGACGCCGCGCCGCCGGTCGGCCGCTCGGCCCTGGCCGGAGCGGTCCGGCGGTCGCTGCGGGTGCTGGAGGAGCGGCATCCCGGGCACCTCGTCGAGGTGCGGGTGCCGCCGTTCGCGGCCGTGCAGATCGGGATCCCGGGCGTCAACTCCGTGCATCGCCGCGGCACGCCGCCCAACGTCGTCGAGACGGACGCCGCCACCTGGCTGCTGCTCGCCTCAGGCGACCTCACGTGGGCCGACGCGGTCGCGGCCCACCGCGTCTCAGCCAGCGGAGCGCATGCGCAGCTCGACGACCTGCTCCCCCTGCGATGACTCGGTCGCGGCGAACAAGACGCCGCCCGCCTCGCCGCTGAACGTCACCCCGGGCATCGCGAAGTCACGGGTGACCTCGTAGAAGCCGATCTCGCGGTGCAGGTCGATGGACGCCCGGTTGCCGGCGTTCGCGACGTAATAGACGGTCTGCTTGCGCCCCCACACCCACGCGCACCGCGCCCGCGTCAGCGCCCGCCCCACGCCCTGGCGACGCGCGGACGGATCGACCACGACCCCCGAGAGGTACCAGCCGTCGGGAGCGCGCCGGCCGCCGTCGGCCTGCGGGGTCAGCCACGACAGGCGGCCGTACCCGACCATGCGGTCGCCGGCGGTCGCCACGAAGAGCAGGTTGTCGGGGCCGATCACCCGTTCGAGGCGCTCGGCCCACACCGCCGGATCGCCGCCCTCGCGGAGCGCGGCCAGCCGCCCGCACCCGGCGATGTCGGCCGGCTCGCCCTCGCGAACCGAGACGTCGTCCAGCGGGACGCCGTGGGAGTCCGGGGCGTATTCGGCGAAGTAGAAGTTCACAGTGGGGCCACTGTGACACACGCGCCGCGGCGTCCGGACGCCGTCCCACGCCGTGTCCCGGGGGTGCACCCGACGCCGATTCGTGCCTGTTCGCGACACCCGTTCGGGGCCGGGCGCCGGACGCCGCGGACGGGGTGTCCGGCCCGACGGCGTCCCGTCTCCCGGACGCCCGCTCAGAGCGTCGGCAGCAGCTTGGACAGCTCCATGGGCGTGACCTGGCGCATGTACTCCTCGTACTCGGAGCGCTTGTTCCGCAGGACGAAGTCGAACACGTGCTCCCCGAGCGTGTCGGCGACGAGCTCGGAGTTCTCCATCGCCCGGACGGCCGCGTCGAGGTTCCTCGGCAGGGGCTTGATGCCGAGCGCCTGCCGCTGGCGGTCGGTGAGGGACCACACGTCGTCCTCAGCGGGCTCGGGCAGGGGCAACTCCTGCTCGATGCCCGACAGGCCGGCGGTCAGGATCAGCGCGAACGACAGGTACGGGTTCGCCGAGCTGTCCATCGAGCGCAACTCGACGCGGGCGGAACTCGGCTTGTTCGGCTTGTACATCGGGACGCGGACCATCGCCGAGCGGTTGTTCTGGCCCCAGCAGATGTAGGACGGCGCCTCGCCGCCGTACGCAAGGCGCTTGTAGCTGTTCACGAACGGGTTCGTCACCGCACTGATCTCGGGGGCGTGGTGCAGCAGGCCCGCGATGAAGTGCCGGCCGGTCTTGGAGAGCTGGTACTCCGACGAGGCGTCGTAGAAGGCGTTCGAGTCGCCCTCGAACAGCGACACGTGCGTGTGCATGCCCGAGCCGGGCGCGGTCGACAGCGGCTTCGGCATGAACGACGCGAAGAGGTTCTGCATGACCGCCACCTCTTTGATGACGACCCGAAACGTCATGATGTTGTCGGCCATGGACAAGGCGTCCGCGTAGCGCAGGTCGATCTCCTGCTGCCCGGGCCCGCCCTCGTGGTGGCTGAACTCGACCGAGATGCCCATCTGCTCGAGCATCGTGATCGCCTTGCGCCGGAAGTCGGTGCCGGCCATCGAGGTCGTGTGGTCGAAGTAGCCCGACGTGTCGACCGGCGTCGGCGACTCCCCCGGCACGATCGGCTGGTTGAACAGGTAGAACTCGATCTCGGGGTGCGTGTAGAACGTGAAGCCCATGTCGGCGGCCTTGCGCATCGCGCGCTTCAGCACGTACCGGGGGTCGGAGTACGACGGCGAGCCGTCGGGCAGGCGGATGTCGCAGAACATCCGCGCCGTGCCCTGCGTCGTGCCGCGCCACGGCAGCAACTGGAACGTCGCGGGGTCGGGATGAGCGACCATGTCCGCCTCGTACACCCGCGCGAACCCCTGGATCGCGGAGCCGTCGAAGCCGATGCCCTCGCTGAACGCGCCCTCCAGTTCGGCCGGCGCGATGGCGACCGACTTGAGATAACCCAGAACGTCGGTGAACCAGAGCCGAACAAAGCGGATGTCGCGCTCCTCCATGGAGCGCAAGACGAACTCGGTCTGCTTATCCATGAACCCATTCTTGTGGGCACGTGTTACACGCGGGTTACATTCGTCTTCCGCTCCTGACACCGTCTTGGTGAAGTCACAGGCTTCACTTCGACGCCGTGAAGCGGACGCCTTCCGCGGCGGCTTCCCAGTCGCACGGCTCTTGGCCGCCCTAATGAAGAAAAACGCTTCACTTCGCGAAAATGAAGCTATGCTCTACTCATGGCTTTCGTCGCCTCCAAGTGCGTCGCGCTCCTCGGCGACCTCGTCTCGTCACGCGCCGCCGCCGACCGGCGCGCGCTGCACGACGAGTTGGTCGCCGCCCTGGAGCTGCAGAACGCCGCGCTCACACCCCTGCACCCGCTGCGCGTCACGGTCGGCGACGAGTTCCAGGGCGTCTTCGCCACGCTCGGCGGCGCGCTCGGGGCGGCCTACGGCGTCCGGCTGGCGCTGGCGGAGGCGTCCGACGTGCGGTTCGGGTTCGGGCGGGGCCGCGTCGAAACGGTGGACGCCGCCGCCGGCATCCAGGACGGTTCGGCCTGGTGGGCGGCCCGCGACGCGATCGTCGCGGTGGAGGCGCTGGCCGGCCAGGCGGCGCAGGCGTCCCGTCGCATGCTCGTGCGGTCGGCCCCCGACGAGCCCTCCCCGGCCCCGGAATTGTCAGCCGCGCTCGCTAGCGTGGACGCCATGATGGCCCGGCTCGACCACCGTTCGCTCCGCATCCTGGCGGGGCTGCTGCGCGGCGTGACGCAGCGCGACCTCGCCGCGGCCGAGGGCGTGTCGGCGTCCGCGGTCTCGCAGCGGGTGCGGCGCGAGTCGCTCGAGGTGCTCGCCGGCGCGCTCACCGACCTGGGGAGGGCCGCGTGAGCTGGCTCGCGATGCTCGTGCTCGGCCTCGGGGTGGCCGATCTGGTGGGGGGCGCCGTCACGCGGGCGCGGTGGGCGCCGCAGGCGTCCGGGGCTGCGGCGATGGCGCTGGTCTTCGGGCTGGGTCACCTCTGGGCGGGGCCCGCGCCGGCGGCCGCCTGGCTGGCGCTGGCGGCGTGCCTGGCCTGCCTGCAGCTCTGGCGCACGCACGCCCCCCGGGCCGAGCTCGGCGTCGGCCACGCGCGGGCCGCGCTGGGCGCGGCCGGCGCGGCGGCGGTGCTGGTGCTGGCGGCGGCCGGGCTGGCCGGGCCGGTGGCGGGCCCGCTGGCCGGCTGGCTGGCCTGGCTCCAGGTGCCCGGCCTCGCCGGACGCGCGCCGACGACCGCGCTGGCCCTCGGGGCGTGGGGCCTCTTCCACCTCTCGTCGGCCAACCACGTCGTCCGGGCGGTGCTGGTCGCCGTGGGCGCGACGTCCACGCGCGGGGCGACGGGGGCGTCCGGGGGCACCCCGCTGGTCCGGCCGGCGCAGCGGCTGCGCGGGGGGCGGCTGCTGGGCCCGATGGAGCGCCTGCTCATCTTCGGGCTGACGCTCGCCGGCAACCTGGAGGCGGCGGCGCTCGTCATCGCGGCGAAGGGCCTGCTGCGCTTCCCCGAGCTGCAGGCGGTCGCGCGCAGCGAGACCCCGCTGGGGCAGCCGCCGTCGACGGTCGACGAGGTGACCGAGTACTTCCTGGTCGGCAGCTTCACGAGCTGGCTGATCGCCCTCGGCTCGACGCTGCTCGTCTGAGCCGGCCCGCTCAGCCGCCGAACGGCCCGACGCCGTCGCGGTCGTCGGCGGAGTCGCCCTCGTCGTCGTCGTGGTAGCGCGGGTCGTTGTCCCATTCCTCATTGCGCTCGGCGACCTTCTCCAGGGCGTGGGACGCCTCCTCGCGCGTGGCGTACGGCCCGAGCCGATCCTCGGCCTTGCAGCCGTCGCGGGCCTCCACGGCGTGATGCTTCAGGCAGTAGTACCACTCTGGGTCAGACATGCGGGCTCCTTCGCTCGAACGGCGCCGGCAACGGCGTCCGGACCCATCGAACTATGATCGGACGGTGACGATCAAGCCCTACCCCATCAGCCCGCGCCGGCCGGTCCCGGCGTCCATCCCGCGCCCCGACTACGTCGACAAGCGCGGCCCCGAGCGCTACCGGGGCCCGAACGTGCAGCCGCCCGAGATCATCGAGGCGATGCGCGAGTCAGGGCAGATCGCGCGCGCCGCCATGCTGGCCGCCGCCGACGCGATCGCGCCGGGCGTCACGACCGATGAGTTGGACGCCGTCGCGCACGAGTACATGTGCGACCACGGCGCCTACCCGAGCTCGCTCGGCTACCGGGGCTTCCCGAAGTCCATCTGCACGAGCGTCAACGAGGTCATCTGCCACGGCATCCCCGACGGCCGCCCGTTGGAGGACGGCGACATGGTCAAGATCGACGTCACCGCGTTCAAGAACGGCGTCCACGGCGACAACTGCGGGACGTTCTTCTGCGGCGAGCCCGACGAGGCGTCCAAACTGCTCGCCGAGCGCACGCGCGAGGCGATGAACCGCGGCATCAAGGCGGTGCGTCCGGGGCGGCAGATCAACGTGATCGGCCGGGTCATCGAGGCGTACGCGAAGCGGTTCGGCTACGGGGTCGTCCGCGACTACACGGGCCACGGCGTCCACACGGCGTTCCACTCGGGGCTGGTGATCCCGCACTACGACCAGCCGGCGTTCGACACGGTCATGGAGGTCGGCATGACCTTCACGATCGAGCCGATGCTGACCCTCGGCGACTACCACTCGCACGTGTGGGACGACGACTGGACCGTCGTCACCAACGACGGCTCCCGCTGCGCGCAGTGGGAGCAGACGATGGTCGTCACGCCCCGGGGTGCCGAGATCCTGACGACGGACGCCGCCTGACGAGGCGGACCGCCGACGGACTCGCCGCACCCGCGGCGTCCGTCGGCGCTTGTCAGCGCGGGAAGAGGGGACGAGCCAGCCTGTAAGCCGGATTCTGTGGCCCCCGAGGGGGTCGGCGACCATCCATCTGCGACGGCTGTTGCCAGCCGCCTTCGATCCACCGGCCGTGGGCCGGCGATGTCGTGCGACCTACCCGGACGCCTCGCGCGGGCTGCGCTCGGACGGCGTCCGCGGGCCCGAAGGCCCTTCTTGGTCTTGCTCCGGGTGGGGTTTACCGAGCCGCCCCCGTCGCCGGGGGCGCTGGTGGTCTCTTACACCACCGTTTCACCCTGACCCTGGCGGCCGGCGGTTGCCCGCCGCGTTCCAGGGCGGTCTGTTCTCTGTGGCACTGTCCCGCGGGTTGCCCCGGGTGGGCGTTACCCACCACCCTGCCCTGTGGAGTCCGGACTTTCCTCGACGCTCGCGCGCCGCGGCCGCCCGGCTGACTCGTCCAGCCGGACAGTCTACCCGCTGCCGGGCCTCAGTCGGTCTCGGTGACGTAGTCCCATGCCGCGGCGGCGTGCGACCCGGCCGGGTAGAACCGCAGCAGCCCCTCGCCCGCCGGCACGCTGCCGACGAGGCGTAGCTCCACGCGCTCCCCCGGTCGCACGACCCCGGGCATCGCCCGCCCGGACGTCGTCAGCCGCCGGATCCCACCCTGATGGTCGAGCACGTCGAACGTGGCGCGCCTCAGGTCGACGCTCCCGGACGCCTCCGACAAGGTCACCCCGAACGTCACCTCGACCCGCTCGGCGCCCACCTTCGTGCCCGGCGGGTACGAAGGGCCCTCCACGTCCACGCGGACGTGGCCCCCGTCCGTCCGGACGACCACCGGGCTGCCCGGATACGACATCGCCGGGGACGCCGTGCTCCCCGTCGCCGCGGCACCGGGCGTCGGCGACGGCAGGAACGTCGGCCAGTCCCCCAGCCCGTCGGCCGAGGACGCCGGCCGCGGCGTCCCCGTGCACCCGACCAGCATCAGGACGCCGCCCAGCGCGAGCGCGGCCAGTCGCGTCGTCACAGTGTCGATCA
Source organism: Nigerium sp. (assembly GCF_039811905.1). Classification (NCBI taxonomy): domain Bacteria; kingdom Bacillati; phylum Actinomycetota; class Actinomycetes; order Propionibacteriales; family Propionibacteriaceae; genus Nigerium; species Nigerium sp. Next base: position 6,349 of record NZ_JBDHZL010000005.1, read on the forward strand.
CCCGTCGTCCCCTCCCGGACGGGGCCGGCCGACGGGGTCGCCCGCCGGCCGGCCGGGCCGTCACGCCGCCGCTCAGCGGCCGGCCCTCGTGAACACGTCGCGCCCGAACGGGCGCAGGCCCTCCTGGGCGGCGAAGCCCAGGTGGCCCTGCCCGTCCAGGCCGCCGCTGACGCTGCCGGCGGCGAGCGGGTCGTGGCGGTCGCCGCGCGCGACCTGGAAGAGGTCCTCCATCGTCCGCAGCCAGGAATAGTGGTTGTAGTTCGTCGTCGAGACGGTCCCGGGCTTGATCAGCGGGGAGATCAGCACCGAGCCGGTGATGCCGCCGCCGGGCGTCGGGTCCTGGGCGTCGAACGTGGCCAGCGGCGTCTGCCCGGTCGTCAGATGGCCGGGGATGCCGGTCGCCGAGAGGGTCACGCTCGTGACGGCCGCGGTCGTCCGGACGGGTCGGCCCGTGGCGTCCACCAGGCCGAACGAGGCGTTCGTCACCGGGTCGCCTGCCTTCGCCACCATGACGGGCCCGACGTTCGTGACCGACCCGATGTACGACCCGGCCGGGATGCCCGTGCCGGTGACGGCGCGGCCCAGGTCTTCGACCGTGACCGCGGCCGACGCCGCGGTCGCCCCGGACGCCGCCGACGCCTTGATCGTCGTCGCCGGCGCGAAGCTCGAGCTCGTGTTCTTCGCGCCGTGGACGCAGTTGCTCTGGTCGGCGTTCACCAGCGCCGTGTCCTCTTCGCACGAGGGCGGCCGCGTGATGTAGCCGTTGAAGCCGGGCCCGGGGAAGAGCTGGTTGCCGTACCGGTCGGTGCCGAGCGTCGAGTTGGGCCCGGTCGGGGCCCAGTCGACGTTGCGGCCGTTGATGTTCTGGCCGGCGGCGTCCGCGTTGATGTAGTTCTTCGCCATCGCGCCGGGCAGGGGGAACCGGTTGGCCGGGTAGGTGAGGTACCCCTGGGCCGTGCTCTGGATGCTCGGGTTCGTGTAGCGATAGATCTCGTGGCGGCGGGCCGCCCGGGCGACCGGCGTCTGGTCGGTCGCGTTGTTGAACGACATGTCCGTGAAGGGCGGGTTGGCCTCGTCGAACGTGATGTTGATGAGGCCACCGTCTTTGAAGGCGTCCGAGCGCTCGATGAGCGGGACGTAGTACTTCAAGAACAGGTCGGCCGCGTACAGCCCGCCGGTGTGATTCTTCGGCGGCGTGGACAGCGGCTTGGAGTAGTCCGGGTTGCCGTTCGCGTCGAACAGCCCGGAGAGGTTGTTGCCCTTGCAGGTCGAGTCGTGGGCGTCCGAGCAGTTGTTCGGGGTGATCCAGCTGAACGCGGGCACCTGGCCGGCGGGCTTCTTCAGGTCGGCGAGCAGCCCGCGGGCCGGGTCGTCGAGGTTGACGAGGTGGTCCGCGTCCGTGGCCGTGCCGCCGTCGGCGGGGGTGGTGAGAGCGTCGTTACCGGAGTTGTCGTCGCCGGTGAGCGCGTGGAACCAGGCGAACGGGAAGTGCTTCGCCACGTACTGGTCGTTCGCCTGAGCCCCGGTGAACGACGTGATGCCGAGGGCCTTGTCGGCGTCCGAGGGCGTCATCGACTTCGGGTTGCGCGTCGGGTCGTTCTCCCGGGTGCCCGGCGCGCCGCCGAGGGCGTCCTCGCGGCCCTGCTGGACGCGGAAGTCCTGCGCGTAGCCCTTCCACGCGTGGCCGGCGGCGTCCAGTTGGTTGAAGAGCGTCGGGACCTGCTTCGGGTACGTGCACCCGTTCTTGCCGTTCTTCGCATTGGCGCCCGCCAGCGACATCGCCTGACCGTAGTTGTCGGTGCGTCCGAACCGCTGGCCCGTGTGCTGGCGGACGATGCTGGCGTTGCTGCCGAAGTCGGTGTTCGCGACGCTGCAGTCCTCCTGCAGGTCGGTGGACGCCGCCTGGCCGGAGACCAGGGTGATGTAATTGTCCTGGCTGTAGTGCCCGGTGCCGTAATAGTTCTTGAGCAGCGCCCCCTGCGACGGGAGGGTCTTCCACAGGTAGCTGTTCTGGTTCAGGCCCGTGAACGTCGCGTCGTAGGACTTGTTCTCGAGAATGATGAGCCACACGTGCTTGATCTGGCCGGGGCGCAGGCCGGTGGCCGAGATCGTGTCGGCCCCATCCTGCGGCGCGACGGGCTGGGCGGTCGAGGGGGCCGCGGCCCCGAGCAGAGCGATGCAGGCGGCGGAAGCGGCCGCGACGCCCACACCACGCAGTGTTCTTCTCATAGCTCTCGTCTTATACCCATCGGTCACCCTGCGAGGTGACATCCGGGTGAACACTGCCCCAGCGATCGGACGCCTCCGGCCCGGCTGGCCACGCGGACGCCCCCGTGCGACGATGGGCACGAGCCCGACGCCGGGCTCCCGGACGAGGGGCAGCCGTACCCGGACCGCGACAAGACGGCGCGAAAGGAAACGTCATGTCGTGGCTCGTGCTCGTGCTGTCCGGCGTGCTGGAGGCCGTCTGGGCCACCGCGCTCGGCCGCTCGGAGGGCTTCAGCCGCCCCGTCCCCACCGTCGTGTTCGCCGTCGCGCTGCTCGGCAGCATGGCCGGCCTCGCCTACGCGATGCGGGAGTTGCCCACCGGAACCTCGTACGCGGTCTGGGTCGGCATCGGCGCGGCCCTGACCGTCGCCTTCGCGATGGCCACCGGGCAGGAGGCCGTCTCCGCGCTGAAGGTCCTGCTGCTGCTCGGCATCGTGGGCTGCGTGATCGGCCTCAAGCTGCTCCACTGACCGGACGCCGCGCCAGCCCGCGCACACGCGCCGGTTCGAGCGGGTCAGACCTGCTCGAACCGGACGACCCCGTCGACGACGTCGGCCGTCACCAGCCTGGCGGAGCACTCCTCGCCCAGGCGCAACTGGCGTCCGTCGACGCGGGCCTGAATCGCGGGTTCCTGCACCTGCATGCGCCCCTGGCCGCGGTCGGAGTCGAGGTCGAGCACCGTGCCGGTGAACGTCTCCCCGACGCGGGGACGCAGCACCAGCGCCTCCACGAGGTCGACGATGCCGCGTTCGTACTTCTTGGCGCGGCGGTCGGCGTCCGTCATCGTCTCGGGCAGGCCCGGCAGTTCTGCGCGCACCCAGCCCGGCACCTCGGAGCCGGCGCACAGCGCGACGCACACCTCGCCGGCGTACCGGTCGGCGAGCCGGCGCAGCGGGGCGGTGCAGTGGGCGTACGGCGTGGCCAGCGCGGCGTGCAGCGGCTGCTCGGGCGCCTCGCCGTCGAAGGGGGCGTACCCGGCGCCGCGGAACAGCGTCGTGCACGCGTTCAGCATCGCCGCGTGGGCGGGCACCGCCGGGTCGAGGCTTCGGACGAAGTCGGGGTAGCCCGTCGACGCCGGCCACGCGATGCGCAGCGCGCGGGCGGTGGCGCGCAGCCGCTCGACGTCGGCGTCCTTGGCCGGCGGCAGGGTCCGCAGCAGCCCGACGCGCCCCTGAAGCATCATGGCCGCCGCGACCATGCCGGTCATGAGCGAGATCTGGGCGTTCCAGCCCTCGACGGGCAGCGGCGTCCGGAACGCGAGTTCCCACACGTCGCCCGTCGCGTGCACCTCCTGCTCGGGCACGTTCAGGCTGACGCCGCCGCGCTCGATCTCGAGCCGTTCGCGCGCCTGCCCGACCTCGCGCAGCAGGCCCAGCATCGCGGACGCCGACCCGTCGTCCAGCGCCCGCTGGACGCCCGCGTAGCTCAGTTGCTCGGTGCTGCGGACGCGCGCCCGCGCGACGGTCGCGTGGGTGGTCGCGCCGGAGGCGTCCAGCGTCAGCTCCCAGACCAGCGCCGGCCGGACCTCGCCCGGCAGCAGGCTCGCCGCCCCCTCGGAGAGCACGGGCGGGTGCAGCGGCGTCCGCATCGTCGGGGCGTACAGCGTGACGCCGCGCCGGTGCGCCTCCGCGTCGATCGCGCCGCCGGGCGCGACGAACGCGGCCACGTCCGCGATCGCGTAGCGCACGAGGTAGCCCTCCCCCGACCGCTCCAGGTGGACGGCCTGGTCGAGGTCGCGCGCCCCCTCGGGGTCGATGGTGACGAAGGGCACGTCGGTGAGGTCGCGCTCGGGCAGCGCGACCCCGGACGCCGCCCGCTCCGCCTCCGCGACGACGTCGTCAGGGAAGGACGCCGGCACGGCCAGCGCCGTGCGCAGCTTCTCCACGCCCTCCCGGAGGTCGGCCGGCATCTCCTCGACGAGAATGTGGCGCGCGGGCACGGGTCAGCCCTGGTCGGCCGGGTTCTCGGGGTCGGCGAACGCCGGGTCGGGCAGCCCGTTCGTCGACTCGTTCGGACGCTCGCGCCCCGCGCGATCGTCGGTCTGCTTCGCCTCGGACGCCGGCCCGGACGCCTGCGGCCGGTGCGGGTTGGGCAGGTCGGAGGCCTGGTTCGACTCGCTCATCGTGGGTTCTCCTCTCGCGCCGGCGGACGCCCGCGCGTCACCCGCACTGTATCCGCCCAGGTCACAGGCCGGAATCGGGCGTCCTGACCAGAATCCGGTTGCACTCCTCGCAGCGCAGCACCTCATCGGGGGCGGCCGCGCGGTACGAGGCGAGGTCGGCGTGCGTCAGCTCCAGCTGGCACCCGCCGCACCGGCCCTGCCGCAGCGGCGCGGCGCCCAGCCCGCCGCTCTTCCCGGCGACCTTCGCGTAGAGGTCGAGCAGCGGCGTCGGGATGTCGCGGGCGATCACGTCGCGCTCTGTCGCCCGCTCGGCGAGCTCGGCGTCGATCGCGCCCACGGCGGCGTCCCGCTGCGCCAGCAGCTCGCGCAGCGTCACGTCGTCGGCGGCGCGGCGCTCGGTCAGCTCGGCCAGCTCGCCCTGGGACGCCTCCAGCCGCTCCATGACCTCGAGCTGCGCGTCCTCCAGGTCGCCGATGCGGCGGCCGAGGTGCTCGATCTCGTCGAGCATCGACCGCAGCGCGCGTGGGTCGGAGATCTCGCCGGCGTCCACCCGCTTCTGGTTCCGCTCGCGGCGCGCCTTCACCGGCTCGAGGTCCGACTCGGAGCGCGCCTGCTCCACCTCCAGGTCCGACACGCGCGTGCGGACGGCCACGACCTGCTCCGACAACGCCGAACGCTCCGCCTGTGCCGCCTTGATCTTCGCGGTCTCGGGCAGGGACGCCCGCCGGTGCTTGAGCTGCGCCACCGCCGTGTCGACGGCCTGCAGGTCGAGCAGCCGCAGTTGGGCGTCGGGGGCAGCCTTCATCGTGGTCTCCATTTCCAATCGGGCCAGACCTTGACCCGCCACTCTAGCGTCCCCGGTGATGCGCCCGGGCCGCCCACCAGGCAAGATGACCCCATGACAGACCTTTATCTGGTCCGGCACGGCGAGACCGAATGGAGCAAGTCCGGTCAACACACCTCCGTGACCGACCTTGAGCTCACCCCGCACGGGGTCGAGCAGGCCACCTCCCTGCGCTCCCGGCTCGACGCCTCGGAATTCGGCCTCATCCTCAGCAGCCCGCGGCGCCGCGCGCTGCACACGGCCGAGCTCGCCGGCTTCAGCGACCCCGAGATCACCGAGGATCTCGCCGAGTGGAACTACGGCGACTACGAGGGCCTCACCAGCCAGCAGATCCGGCAGCAGCATCACGGCTGGCGCATCTGGTTCAACGGGTGCCCGGGCGGGGAGTCCGCCGACGACGTCCGCGCCCGCCTCACGCGCATCGTCGCGCGCGTGCGGGCGTCCGGAGTCGACAAAGCGATCTGCTTCGGCCACGGCCACGCGTCCCGCGTGCTGGCGCTGTGCTGGCTCGACTTCCCGATCATCTTCGGCCAGAGCTTCCCGCTGCAGGTCGCGAGCGTGTCGATCATGGGCCGCGAGAAGGAGTCGTGGGCCGTCATCCGCTGGAACAGCTGACCGGCGTCGGGGTGGTCCCTTTCGCCCCTCGGGGTGGGCGGGACCACCGCGTTCTTTTCCCGTAGCCGCAGCGCGGTAGGGTGAGCGGGTATCGCACGAATCCGGCGGGCCGTCTTGGCGGGCCGCCGCGTCCAGGAATCAGGTTATCGATGGACGACAGGGCCAAACAGCCGAAGATCCCGAACCGCCAAATGCCCTTCTCGGACGCCTTCGTCGCGTTCATCCCCGAGGACTGGGCGCCCTACCCCGTCGACCTACCGGAGCAGCTTCCGGCCGCCCGGTTCGCCGCCGACCGGCGCGACAGCGTCAGCGCCGCGTTCCCCGGCGAGCGGATCGTCGTGCCGGCGGGGCCGCTCAAGACGCGGTCCAACGACACCGACTTCCGCTACCGGGCCCACACCGCGTTCGCGCATCTGACGGGCCTGGGCACCGACCGCGAGCCGGACGCCGTCCTCGTGCTCGAGCCCCGCGAGGGCGAGGGCCACGACGCCGCCCTGTACTTCAAGCCGCGGGCGCCACGCACCGACCCCGAGTTCTACGCGGACGCCCGCTACGGCGAGATGTGGGTCGGGCAGCGGGAGTCGCTGGAGGAGATGGCCGCGATCACCGGCATCGAGTGCCGGCCGCTGACCGACCTGCCGGCCGCCCTGACGACCGACGCGGGCGCGATCGCCACCCGCGTGGTGCGCGACGTCGACGACCGCCTCACCAGCCTGCTCGACGAGCTGCGGCGCACCAACGAGGTCACCTTCGACCCGTGCGAGGACGCGGAGTTGGCGACCATGCTCTCCGAGCTCCGCCTGATCAAGGACGACTTCGAGGTCGACGAGCTCCAGTCCGCCTGCGACGCCACGGCGGAGGCGTTCGAGGAGGTCGTCCGGCAGCTCCCGACGGCCGTCGAGCGCGGCCGCGGCGAGCGCTGGGTCGAGGGCATCTTCGGCTTGTACGCCCGCCACCGCGGCAACGCGGTCGGGTACGACACGATCGCGGCGTCCGGGGACCACGCGAACACGCTGCACTGGATCCGCAACGACGGCGACCTGCACCCCGGCGACCTGGTCCTCATCGACGCCGGCATCGAGAACGACACCCTCTACACCGCCGACATCACCCGGACGCTGCCGGTCGACGGCCGCTTCACGGCCGAGCAGCGACGCGTCTACGAGGCCGTCCTGGACGCCCAGCGCGCCGGCATCGCCGCGGCCCGGGCGGGCGCGACGTTCAGCGACGTCCACGACGCGGCGATCCGCGTGATCGCGACGTACCTGCGCGACTGGGGCATCCTGCCCGTCGACGTCGAGGAGTCCCTCGACCCGCTGCGCGGCGGCCAGCATCGCCGCTGGATGGTCCACGGGACGTCGCACCACCTGGGGATGGACGTCCACGACTGCGCCCAGGCTCGCAACGAGTACTACCGTCAGGGCACCCTGCGGCCCGGTATGGTCATCACGGTGGAGCCGGGGCTCTACTTCAAGTCCACCGACCTGCTCGTGCCGGAGGAGTTGCGCGGCATCGGCGTCCGCATTGAGGACGATGTCCTCATCACCGACGGCGACGCCCGCATCCTGTCGGACAAGCTGCCCCGCACGCCCGACGACGTCGAAGCCTGGATGGCAGCGCTGCTGCCCTGATCGAGAGGGGATGCGTCCCGTGAGCACGACCGCCTCCTCGACCGACCAGTCCGGCGTCCCCGAGCCGCCCGGCGGCGACGCTCACGGGCGGCCCGGCGGGCCCAGGCGTCCCGACGGCCCGGAGCGCGCCGAGCTGCGACGCGCCGCCTTCGACCCCGATACCGCGCCGGGCGTGAGTTGGCATTGGTACGCCGACGGCCGCGTCCAGCCGGAGACGGACTTCCGCCACGCCGTCGACAGCGCCCGCGCGGGCGCCGGCTACGTGTGGCTCGGCCTGCGCGACCCGAGCGAGCAGCTCATGGACGCCGTCGGGATGATGTTCGAGCTGCACGAGCTCGCCAGCGAGGACGTGGTCGAGGGCCACCAGCGCTCGAAGCTCGAGTCCTTCGACGACAACCTCTTCATGGTCATCTCGACCGTCGACTACGTCGAGCACGACAAGCTGACCGAGACGTCCGAGATCGTGTCGACCGGCGAGGTCATGGTGTTCCTCGGGCCGTGGTACATCATCACCGTGCGCAAGCGCGGGCGGCACGCGATGCGGCTGCTGCGCCGCGACTTCGAGACCGACCCCGACGAGATGGTGATGGGCCCCTGGCGCGTCCTCTACCGGGTGCTCGATCTCGTCATCGACGACTTCGCCCAGACGGCCGCCGAGATGGAGGAGGACGTCGAGGAGATCGAGGCGGCCGTCTTCGCCAAGGACGGGGAGCACGAGGTCGAGCGTCCCTACCAGCTGAAGCGGGAGCTGATCGAGTTCAAGCGACGGGTGTTCCCCCTGCAGGCGCCGCTGCAGGCGCTCCAGACGCGCCGGTACGCCGCCATCCCCGAGGACGCCCACGCCTACTTCCGCGAGCTCGCCGACCACCTCCAGGCCACCCGCGAAAGCGTCGCGTCGCTCGACGAGGTGCTCGGCACGATCCTGCAGGCCGCGCTCAACCGGACGTCGGTCTCCGACAACCAGGACATGCGCAAGATCTCCGCGGCCGTCGCGATCCTGGCCGTGCCGACCACGCTCGGCGCCATCTACGGCATGAACTTCGACAACATGCCCGAGCTGCACACGAAGAACGGCTACTTCGTCGTCATCGGGATCATGCTCGTCGGCATGGCCGCCGTCGCCTGGTACTTCCGGCGGCGGCACTGGCTCTGACGCCGCGTCCGGCGATACGAGCGGCGTCCGGCCTCGGCGTTCTCTACTGTGGGCGCGTGACTGAACTGACCAAAGTTGTTCTCGACGAGTCCGACATCCCGACGCACTGGTACAACATCGTCGCCGACTTCCCGACGCCTCCCCCGCCGGCGCTGAACCCGGCGACGCGCGAGCCGTTGCAGCCCGACGACCTCGCGGCGATCTTCCCGATGGGGCTGATCGAGCAGGAGGCGTCCGCGGAGCGCTGGATCGAGATCCCGGACGCCGTCCGCGAGGTGTACCGCCTGTGGCGGCCCTCCCCGCTGTACCGGGCCCGCCGCCTCGAGAAGGCCCTCGGGACGCCGGCGCGCATCTACTACAAGTACGAGGGCGCCTCGCCGGTCGGGTCGCACAAGACCAACTCGGCCATCCCGCAGGCCTACTACAACGCCCAGGCCGGACGCCGCCGCCTCACCACCGAGACCGGCGCCGGGCAGTGGGGCTCCGCGCTCGCGTTCGCGGCGGAGACGTTCGGCATGAAGTGCGACGTGTTCCAGGTGCGCAGCACCTACGAGGGCAAGCCGTACCGGCGGATGCTGATGCAGACGTTCGGGGCGTCCGTGACCCCGTCGCCGTCCGACACGACCGAGGCGGGCCGCGCGCTGCAGGCGCGCTTCCCCGACACGCCCGGATCGCTCGGCATGGCGATCTCCGAGGCGATCGAGGAGGCGGTGAAGGACCCGGAGGCGTCCTACTCGCTCGGCTCGGTGCTGAACCACGTGGCGCTGCACCAGACCGTCATCGGCCAGGAGGCCCTCAAGCAGTTGGACGCCTTCGGCGAGCGGCTGCCCGACCACCTGTTCGCCTGCGCGGGCGGCGGGTCGAACCTGGCGGGGATCTGCTTCCCGTTCCTGCGGGAGAACATCGTGAACGGCGCCGGGGTGCAGGTCACCGCGTGCGAGCCGGCCGCGGCACCGTCGCTCACCCAGGGCGAGTACCGCTACGACCACGGCGACGTCTCCGGCATGACGCCGCTGCTGAAGATGTACACGCTCGGGGCCGACTTCGTGCCGTCCCCCGTGCACGCGGGCGGCCTGCGCTACCACGGCATGGCCCCGCTCGTGTCGCACGCCTACCACGAGGGGCTCATCTCGGCGGTGGCGCTCGGCCAGGTGGAGGCGTTCCGCGCCGGCGTCCTGTTCAGCCGCACCGAGGGCATCGTCCCGGCGTCCGAATCGAACCACGCGATCGCCGGCGCGCTGCGCCAGGCGGAGAAGGCCAAGGAGACGGGCAGCGACGAGGTCATCCTCATCGGCGTCTCCGGGTCGGGCCAGCTCGACCTGCCGGCCTATGCCGACTACCTCGCCGGCACGATGGAGGACGCCTGAGAGGGCGTCCGGGGGGCGCTCCCGGCGGGGCGCGCCCCCTCGACGGGCGTCAGCTGTTGCTGTCGGGCTTGCTGTCGTCCGGACGCTGGTAGAGACGCTCGTCGCGCGCGTCGGCGTCCTGCTGGTCGCCCTCGGACGCCGGCCGCTCGCCCTGCTGCACGTCACCCGGCCGGCCCTGCGGCTGCTGGCCGTAGCCCTGTTGGGGCTGGGGCTGATAGCCCTGCTGGGGCTGCCCGTACCCCTGGCCGTAGGGCGGGTACCCCTGGCCGTAGCCCTGCTGGGGCTGCTGCCCATAGCCCTGTTGGGGTTGCTGGCCGTAGCCCTGCTGCCCGTACCCCTGCTGGGGCTGTTGGCCGTAGCCCTGCTGGCCGTACCCCTGCTGCTGACGCTTCGGGTCGAACGCGGCGGCGCGTCCCTGCTGCGACTGCGCGAGCAGGTTGCGCGCGTCGCCGGCGACCTTGTGCTCGCACAGCAGCTCGAAGCGGCTCGGGATCGTCTGGGTGATCGAGTTGAAGTCGCGCTTCCCGCCGGCCATCGAGTACCCGAGGGCGGCGAACGCGATGCCGATGAGCATGCCGATCATCAGGGCTGTCAGCAGCAGCATGACGAAGTTGCCGCCGGGGCTGACGAACATCATGATCAGGCCGACGATCAGGCCCGTCGAGATGCCCGACTGGACGCCCTGCAGCAGCACGGTCCCCCACGTGCGGCGCCCGGTGACCCGCTCGACGAGCTTCAGGTCGGTGCCGACGATCACCAGGTTGCCCACCGGGAAGTTCTGGTCGGCGAGATAGTCGACGGCGTGCTGCGCGTCCGCGTAGCTGTTGAAGATGCCCACCGACTGGGGGTACTCGAGTTGAAAGAGCGCCTGGCCCGCCGACAGCGGTGCGTTCTGCGTGCCGAAGCTCTGCGGCATGGTCATGTGGTTCCTCCCATTCCGGCGGCCTCGCCGCGGGCGAGAATCGCGGCGGCCAGCTTCAGCCCCGCCTCGTCCACCATCTCGTCGTCGACCACGATCGCGCCCGTCGCCCCGCCGGCGACGGTCGCGGCCTCGTGGTAGGCCTTCATGATGCGGGACGCCCGCGCGAAGTCGGCGGGGTCGGGCGAGTAGATCTCGTTGCCGGCCTCCACCTGCGTCGGGTGCAGCACCCACTTGCCGTCGTAGCCGAGCGCGGCGCTCGACCGCGCGGACGTCTTGAACCCCTCCAGATCCCGGACGCCCACGAACGGCCCGTCGATCGCCTGCAGCCCGTGGGCCCGCGCGGCGACCAGGATCTCCATCTGCGCGTGATGGAACGCGTCGGCGTGGTAGCCCTTCGGCTGCGTGCCCACGTTGAGGCCGCCCATGCCCATGGATGCCATGAAGTCGCCCGGCCCATAAACCAGCGTCTGCAGGCGCGGGCTGGACGCCGCGATCTCGTTCACGTGGACGAGCCCCACCGCGTCCTCGATCTGCGCCTCGATGCCGATGCGCCCCACAGGCAGCCCGGCGGCGTGCTCGACCTGCGACAGCAGCATGTCGAGCGCCTGGACGTGCGCGGCGGACTGCACCTTCGGCAGCAGCATGGCCGAGAAGTGGGCGCCGCCGCCCTCGACGAGCGCGATGACGTCGGCGTAGGTCCACGGCGTCGTCCAGTCGTTCACGCGGACGGTCACCAACGGCGCCTGGAACCCTGCCGGGTCGTTCAGCGCGTCGACGATGCGCTGGCGCGACTCGACCTTGACGGCGGGCGCCACCGCATCTTCCAGATCGAGAAACAACGCGTCGACCCCGAGGGTGCGCGCCTTGGCGATGAACCGGTCGGACGACCCCGGAACTGCCAGGACGGTCCGCCGGACGAACGATGTCGAACTCACAAAGCCACCCTAGTGCGCAGCGCCGAGCATCAGGCGTTGACGTGAAGACCGAGCTTGCGCCCGGCCAGGCCGCGCCGGCGCGTCGCGAGCCGCTCCGCCAGCCCGGCCAGCGCGACGGACGCGGGCCGCTGCGGCTGCACCGCGACCAGCGGGACGCCGTCGTCGCCGCCCGCCCTCAGCATGGGGTCGAGCGGCACCTGCGCCAGGACGGGGACGTCGTACCCGAGGCGCATCGTCAGCGCGTCGGAGACCTCGTCGCCGCCCCCGACGCCGAAGACGTCGACCTTGTGCTCGGTGTGGCAGTGCGGGCACTCGACCTCGAGGTAGGACATGTTCTCGACGATGCCCAACACCCGCTGGTCCATCATGGACGCCATCGTGCCGGCCCGCTCGGCCACCTCAGCGGCGGCCTGCTGCGGGGTCGTGACGACGATCACCTCCGCGTTCGGCAGCTTGCTGCCCAGGCTCATCGCGACGTCGCCCGTGCCGGGCGGCAGGTCGAGCAGCAGGAAGTCGAGGTCGCCCCAGTACACGTCGGAGAGGAGTTGGTGCAGCGCCTTGTCGAGGATCGGCCCGCGCCAGGCGATCACCTGGTCGCGCGACGACTTCAGCATGCCCATGGAGATGACCTTCAGGCCCATCGCCGGCACCGGCATGATCATGTCGTCGACGGCGGTCGGCGAGGCGTCCATCAGCCCCAGCATCTGGGGGATCGAGTGGCCGTAGATGTCGGCGTCCAACACGCCGACGCTCTTGCCCTGCTCGGCGAGCGCCATGGCCAGGTTCACCGTCACCGACGACTTGCCGACCCCGCCCTTGCCGGACGCGATCAACAGCACCTGGGTGAGGTTGTCGGGCCGGGCGAACGGGATCTCGCGCTCGGCGACGCCGCCGCGCAGCTTCTTCTTCATCTCGGCGCGCTGCTCGTCGGTCATGACGCCGATCTCGAGCTCGAGCCCGGTCAGCCCCTCGACGCGCTGCAGCGCGGAGCGGACGTCGTGCTCGATCGTGTTGGACAGCGGGCAGCCGGCGATCGTCAGCAACACCGTCACGCTGGCGACCCCGTTGTCGTCGACCTCCACCGAGTCGACCATGCCGAGCTCGGTGATCGGCTTGTGGATCTCGGGGTCGTTGACGGTGGCCAGCGCCTCGTGGACGGCCGGAAGCAGTGGATGGTCAGCAGGCATGCGCCCGAGTCTAGCCCTGCTTCCGGGAGCCCTCCCCCTGACGGTGGGCACCCTCCCGGCGCCGCTCGCGCCGGGAGTCGGACGCCGCCGGCCGCTGGGCGCGCTCGTCGTCCTCGCCCGCCTCCTCGCTGTCCTCGCCCTTCAACTCCTCGAGCAGGTCGCGCAGCTCGGAGCGCAGGAAGTCGCGCGTGGGCATGTCGTTCACGCGCATGCGCAGCGACGCGAGCTCGCGGGCGAGGAAGTCCATGTCGGCGCGCGACTGCGCGGACACCTCGCGGTCGTGCTCGAGGCTGACCCGGTCGCGGTCGTCCTGCCGGTTCTGCGCGAGCAGGATCAGCGGGGCCGCATAGGACGCCTGCAGCGACAGCACGAGCGTCAGGAAGATGAACGGGAACGGGTCGATCCGAGCGTTCTCCGGCGCCACCGCGTTGTAGACGAGCCAGACGACGATGAAGATCGTCATCCAGATCAGGAAGCGGGCCGTGCCCATGAACCGGGCGAAGCCCTCGGCGAACTCCCCGAACGTGTCGGCGGAGAACTTCAGCCGCGGCAGCCACTGCCGCTCGCGGCCGGGGGTGTTGAGGCGGGGCGGGTTCGCGCTAGGCATCGGCGGCCTCCCCTCGCCCGGCGAGCTGGGCGCCGCGCCAGTCGGCCGGCAGGATGTGGTCGAGCACATCGTCGACGGTCACCGCGCCGAGCAACCGCTGGTCGGAGTCGACGACCGGCGCGCACACCAGGTCGTAGGTCGCGAAGTAGCGGGCGACGTGGGCGACGTCGGCGTCGGGGGCCAGCGGCTCGATGTCGTTGTCGACGAGGTTCGCCGCCAGCAGCGACGGCGCCTCGCGCAGCAGCCGCTGAATGTGCACGGCCCCCAGGTACCGGCCGGTCGGCGTCTCGAGCGGCGGCCGGACGACCAGCGCGAGCGCGGCGAGCGCCGAGCTGATCTCCTCCTGCCGCATGAGCGCCAGCGCGTCCGCCACCGTCGCGTCGGGCGCGAGGATCACCGGCTCCGGCGTCATCAGGCCGCCCGCGGTCGCCGCGTCGTAGGTGAGCAGCGTCCGGACGTCCTCCGCGTCCTCCGGCTGCATCCGCCCCAGGATCGTCTCGGCGGTCTCGTCGTCGAGCTCGGCGATGAGGTCGGCCGCGTCGTCGGGATCCATCTCCTCCAGCACGTCGGCCGCGCGCTCGGTGTCGAGGGACGCGATGACCGACACCTGCTCGGCCTCCGGCAGCTCTTCGAGCGCCTCGGCGAGCACGTCGTCCTCCAGCGCCTGGACGACCTCGGCCCGCCGCTCGGGGCTCAGGTCGTGCAACTCGCGCGCCACGTCGGCCGGCTTCATGTCGGTCAGCCGCGCGATGAGCTGCTCGTTCTCCTGCCGCGACTCGATGAAGAAGTCGGGCACGTCTCGCCACGACACGATGACGACGTGCCCGCGCCCGAACGGACGCCGCGGCGACGGCTCCTTGAGCGCCACCTCGGACACCGCCCACTCGTGCGTGCGGGGCTGGTTGATCGCGACGTCGTAGATCGTGGCCAACTCGCTCGTGCCGACGCGGGCCACCTGCTTGTCGAACAGGTCGCCCACGACGAGCAGCTCCCCGTCGCGGCGCTCGAACCGGCGCGTGTTGATGACCCCCGAGATGATGATCTGCTGGGTGTCGATCGAGTGGACGCGCTCCATCGGCAGGAAGACCCGGCGGCGCGCGAACAGCTCGGCCACTAGGCCTTTGACGCGCGGAGGTCTCAGTTGGGTGCGGTTCTGCACGACGACGTCGCGGACCTTGCCGACCTGGTCACCACCCCGGTCGAGGATGGGCAGGCTCTGGATCCGCGAGACGAACACTGCCGACGACGATCCGCTCACGGATGGAGGGTAGCGCGCCCCCTGCGACAAGGGGCAAGTCTCAGGTCGCCTCGGGATCGAAGGCCACCGCGCGCAGGAACTCCGGGTCGCCGTTGCCGTCCGCGGCCGCCGGCTCGTCGCCGTCCGCGCCGTCGTCCGGCCGCGCGATGGACGCCGCCGTCGCCCCGGACGCCGTCGCCGACCGCAGGTCCTCGCGCGCGCCCGCGAAGTCGTCGCGGATCTCCCGCAGGTCGCTCACCTCGTCGGCGCTCAGCAGGTGCCGGGAGACGAACGTCTTCGGGTTCAGGTCGGCGAGGTGGATGTTGTCGAACTCCGGGCCCAGCTCGTCGCGGAGCTGGGCGCGGGCGTCCCCCCCGATCCGGCGCAGGTACGCGATGATCCGCGCCAGCTTGCGGGCCAGTTCGGGCAGCTTCTCCGGGCCGAAGATGATGATGGCGAGCGCCACCAGGATGATGAGCTCCGGTCCGTTGAAATCCATGCCGCGCCCCCGGCGTCGCCCTAGAGCCCCGCTTCGTCCAGCAGGGCCACGAACGCAGCCTGCTGCTCGGCCGAGGCAGCCTTCAGCGGACGCCGCAGCGTCTCGGTCGCCCACCCGCGCGCCGCCAGGCCCGCCTTCACGAGCATGCAGCCCTGGGTGGCGAACACGCCGGTGAACACCGGCAGCAGCCGCCGGTACAGCTCCAGCGCGGTGCCCGTGTCGCCCGCCGCGAACGCCTCCATCATCGGCTTCGCCAACACCCCGGTGAAGTGCGTGGACGTGCCCACGACGCCGACGCCGCCCACCGCCATCAGCGACAGCGTCATCGCGTCGTCGCCCGAGTAGAACGCCAGATCGGTCTCCGCCATCACGTGCGCCGACGTGACGGGCGAGCCCTTCGCGTCCTTCACCGCGACGACGTGGGGATGCTTCGCGACCTCGATCATGGTCGCCGGCTCGATCGGCGTGCCGGTTCGCCCCGGGATGTCGTAGAGCATGACCGGCAGGCTCGTCGCGTCGGCGACCATCGTGAAGTGCTCGACCAGCGCGTCCTGCGGAGGCTTGCTGTAATACGGGGTGACGACGAGCACGCCGTCGCACCCGGCCTCCTCGGCGTCGCGCGCACGGTCGATGGTCGCGGCGGTCTCGTTCGTGCCGACGCCGGCGACGATCTTGGCCCGGTCGCCGACCTCCGCCTTGACGGCCTGCAGCAGCGCGAGCTTTTCCGCATCGGTGGTCGTCGGCGACTCCCCCGTCGTTCCGTTGATGAGGAGCGCATCGTTGTGCTGCTCATCCACCAGGTAGGCCGCCAGCCGGCGCGCCTCGCCCACGTTGAGGCCGCCGTCGGCTTCGAAGGGGGTGACCATGGCCGTCATCAGGCGGCCGAAGGGAAGCTGAACCATGGGTCGCAGTCTAGGCCCTGGAGATGATGACCAGCGGGTCACCATCGCGAACCACGTCGCCCGCCTTGACCACGATCTCGCTCACCACGCCTGCCACGTCGGCGAGCACCGGGATCTCCATCTTCATCGATTCGAGCAGAACGACCTCGTCGGTCGCCTCCACCCGCTGGCCGACCTCGACGCCGACGCTCAGCACGTTGGCGACGATCTCGGCGGTAACGGTATGACTCATGAAACGACATCGTAGGGTGTTCCGATAGGCTGACCTTCGTGAATCCCACACCGAAGACATCCGCCGCGGGCCGCCAAGGCGGCACGGCTGCGGCTGCGGCGTCCAAGCAGTTCGCCGAGAATTTCGTCCCCGAGGGCGAGTTCGCCCAGCAGGCGCGGCGCTCCTCCGTCGAGTTGGGCCTCCCGGCCGTCTCTCCGGGCGCAGCCGCGACGCTGACGTTCCTGGCGCGCACGATCGACGCGCGGGCGGCGGTCGAGATCGGCACCGGCGCCGGCGTCTCCGGGCTCGCCCTGCTCGAGGGCATGAACCCCGAGGGCATCCTCACCTCCATCGACACCGAGAGCGACCATCAGGCCGCCGCCCGCAAGGTCTTCGCCGCGGCCGGCATCGTCAACCGGCGCGCCCGGCTCATCGCCGGCGCCGCGCTCGTCGTGCTGCCCAAGCTGTCGGACGCCGCGTACGACCTCGTCTTCGTCGACGGCGACGCGCTCGAGTCCGTGGAGTACGTCGCGCAGGCGTCCCGGCTGCTGCGCTCGGGCGGGCTCCTCGTGCTGAATCACGCGTTCGCGGGCGACACGATCGCCGACGCGTCGAACGAGGGCGACGAGACCGTGATCGTGCGCGAGGCCCTCGACGCCGTCACGCAGATGGACGAGTTCACCCCCCTGCTGCTGCCCGTGGGCGACGGCCTGCTCGTGGCCACGCGAGCCTGAGGCGTCCGACGCGCCGCGGCGTCCGGCGCCGCTGAACGATCGAAGGGCCCCGGCCGATCATCACTGATCGGCCGGGGCCCGACGTCGCTGACCGCGGGACGCCTACTGCGCCGTCACCCGGCCACCCTTCGCCACGACCGTGATGCCCGCCTCGGAGACGTAGAAGCCGCGCGCGAGATCGGCCTCGCGGCTGACGCCCACCTCCGCACCGTCTTCGACCACGACGTTCTTGTCGAGGATCGCGCGGCGCACGACCGCGTTGCGGCCGATCCGGACGTTGTGGAACAGGATCGACTCCTCGATCTTCGCCCACTTGTCGATGTTGACGTTCGGCGAGAGCACCGAGCGGTCGACGTCGCCGCCGGAGATGATGCAGCCGGCCGACACGATCGAATCCTCGGCGTTGCCGCGCAGCGTGAACTTCGCGCCCGGAAGCTGGGGCTGCAGCGTGAAGATCGGCCACTTGCGGTTGTACAGGTTGAACTCGGGCAGGACGCTCACCAGGTCCATGTGGGCCAGGTGGTAGGCGTCGATCGTGCCCACGTCACGCCAGTAGCTGTGATCCTTCTCCGTGGAGCCCGGCACATCGTTCTGCGTGAAGTCGTACACCTGGGCGCGCCCGCGCCCGACGAAGTAGGGCACCACGTTGCCGCCCATGTCGTGCTTGCTGTTCTCGTCGTCCGCGTCCTCGGTCAGGCACTTGACGAAGGCGTCCTTGGTGAAGATGTAGTTGCCCATGGACGCGAACGACTCCTCGGGGCTGTCGGGCAGCCCGGGCGGATCGGCCGGCTTCTCCAGGAACTGGATGATCTTGTTGGACGCGTCGGCGTCGATGATGCCGAACGCGGACGCCTCGGAGCGCGGAACCCGGATGCCTGCGACGGTGCAGTCGAGCCCGGAATCGATGTGCGCGGTGAGCATCGCCTCGACATCCATGCGGTAGATGTTGTCGGCGCCGAAAACCACGATGTAGTCGGGATCATCGTCGGTGATGAGGTTCAGCGACTGGTAGATCGCGTCGGCGCTGCCCTGGTACCACTGCTTGCCCGTACGCTGCTGCGCCGGCACGGACGTGACGTAGCTCCCGAGCAACGTCGACATGCGCCACGTCTGCGAGATGTGCCGGTCGAGCGAGTGGGACTTGTACTGGGTGAGCACCGCGATCTTCGTCAGATCACTGTTCGCCAGGTTGGACAGGACGAAGTCGATGAGGCGGTAGGTCCCCCCGAAGGGGACGGCCGGCTTGGCGCGGTCGGCGGTGAGCGGCATCAGGCGTTTACCCTCGCCACCGGCGAGCACCAACGACAAGACGTTGGGTCGATCAGTCATACCCTGAACCTAGGGTGTTTGGCGACCGGCCACAACGGAATCGCGATTTTTTCACCCCCTCTTCGGCCCCGCTTCATCGGACGGGTCCACCGCCGCGGGCCTTGCGAATTCTGCTGACCTGCGCGGGGTCCGTATGACACGATGCCCCGTATGCGCGTATCGATCCTGACTCGGGAATATCCCCCGTACATCTACGGCGGCGCCGGCGTTCACGTCGGGCAGCTCGTCCCCCAACTCCGCAAGTTCACCGACTCCGTCGACGTCCAGTGCATGGGTAAGGATCGCGAGGACGCGACCGCCCACTCCGAAGACTGGCCCGAGGGCGCGAACCCGGCCATCAGGACCATCGGCGCCGATGTGTCCATGGCCGCGGCGATCCCTGAGGTCGACGTCATTCACGGGCACACCTGGTACGTCTGCTTCGCCGGTCTGCTCGGCTCGGTCTACCAGGACGTGCCGCTGGTCGTGACCGCGCACTCCCTCGAGCCCGACCGCCCGTGGAAGGTCGAGCAGCTCGGGGGCGGCTACCACGTGTCGTCGTGGGCGGAGAAGACCGCGTACGAGCACGCGGACGCCGTCATCGCGGTCAGCGAGGCGATGGTGCCGGCGATCCGCAACGCCTACCCGAACGTCGATCCGGCGCGCATCCACGTGGTGAAGAACGGCATCGACCCCGAGGAGTTCAAGCCCGATCACGACACCGACGTCATCGAGGGCTTGGGCGTCGACCTGTCCAAGCCGATCGTCACGTTCGTGGGTCGCATCACGCGCCAAAAGGGCCTGGTCCACCTCGTCCGGGCGGCCCAGTTCCTCGACCCCGACACCCAGATCCTGCTGCTCGCGGGCGCGCCGGACACCCCGGAGATCGCCGCCGAGTTCGACAAGGCGTTCGGGGAGCTGAACCAGTCCCGCAGCGGCGTCACGTGGGTGCAGGAGATGCTGCCGCGGGCGTCCGTGCGTCAGGTGCTCACCCACTCGACCCTGTTCGCGTGCCCGTCGATCTACGAGCCGCTCGGCATCGTGAACCTCGAGGCGATGGCCTGCGAGATCCCGGTCGTCGCGAGCGCGGTGGGCGGCATCCCCGAGGTGGTCGTCGACGGCGAGACCGGCCTGCTGGTGCCCTACGACCCGGCCAAGGCCGACGACGCCGAGTTCATCGCGAACTTCGAGAAGACCTTCGCCGACAAGATCAACCAGATCACGCGCGACCGCGAACTCGCGGAGAAGATGGGCAAGGCCGGACGGCAGCGCTGCATCGACGAGTTCAGCTGGGAGAAGATCGCGCAGGAGACGGTTCAGGTCTACGAGGCGGCGATCCGCGCCCACGAGGAGAACAAGGCGAAGTGAGCCGCCGTCCCGGCGCCGGCGCCGGGACCCACCTCACGCGAGGAGGCCGCCGGCCCGGGCAACGTGCCCGGGCCGGCGGCCTTCGCGTCGTGGTGGTGCGGCGACGAAGCCGGCTAGCCGACGACGCCCTTGAGCGCCTCCAAGAGCGCCTCCGCCTCCTGCGCATTCATCTCGATCACGAGCCGACCGCCGCCCTCAGCCGGGATGCGCATCGCGATCACCCGAGATTCTTTGGCGACCTCGATCGGTCCGTCTCCAGTACGCGGCTTCATCGCTGCCATCGTTACCTCGATTCACGTGATTGCAGTAGTTTGCGCCCCCTAGTATCGCAGAACCTCCGCGACGATCCGGTCAGCGACCCGTCGCCGGTGAGCGTACGCCCTCGTCGGCGCCCCACGCGGACGGGTCGCCGTCGGCGGCGTCCCGGTGCGTTTCGGCGACGTCGAGTTGGCGGGCGACGCGTTCGAGGAGGGCGTCCACCTGCGCGATGGAGTAGCCGCGCGGGACGACGGCGAGGCGCACCGTCCGCAGTTCGTCGGCGGTCAACGCGCCCTCGGCCAGCGTGGGCTGCGGCACGTCGACGACGGCGGGCGGCATGCCGCCGAAGCGGCCGTGCGCGGCCATCGCCCCTAGCCACAAGGCCACCAGGGCGAGCGCGTAGATGACCCACTCGAGGCCGGGCATCAGTTGCCCCGCTCCTCGCGGAGGGCCTTTTGGGCGGCCCGCTCGACGCTCTCGCCGTGCTTGACGATGATCGCGACGGCCTCGGCGACGTCGTCGGTGACGTGCAGCAGGTCGCGGTCGATGCGGCCGATGTACCCGTCGGTCTCGACCGACTGCTCCAGCCAGTCGAGCAGGCCCTGCCAGTAGCTGGACCCGAACAAGACGATCGGGAACGACGTCACCTTCTTCGTCTGCACGAGCGTGAGCGCCTCGAACAGCTCGTCGAACGTGCCGAACCCGCCCGGCAGCACGATGAAGCCCTGGGCGTACTTGAGGAACATCACCTTCCGCACAAAGAAGTACCGGAAGTTGATGCCGAGCGTCACGTACTTGTTGAGGCGCTCCTCGAAGGGCAGCTCGATGCCGAGGCCCACCGACGTGCCCCCGGCCTCCCGCGCCCCCTTGTTCGCGGCCTCCATGATGCCGGGGCCGCCGCCCGTGATGACCGCGTAGCCGGCGTCCGCGAGGGCCGCGCCCAACTCGACCGCCCGCTCGTAATAGGGGTTGTCGGACGCCGTGCGGGCCGACCCGAACACGCTGACGGCCGGGCCGAGCTCGGCGAGCGTGCCGAAGCCCTCCACGAACTCGGACTGGATGCGCATCACCCGCCACGGGTCCGAATGCACCCAGTCGGTCGGGCCGCGCGACTGCAGGAGCCGCTGGTCGGTGGTCGTCGCCTGCACCTGGCCCGCTCGCCGGATGACGGGACCCTGCTGCCGGTACTTCTTACCCATGGCCGCCACCCTATTGCCGCGGGGAAAGCCAGCGCGTCAGGGCGGCCGCGCAGCGGTCCAGATGGGACGCCGGGCAGAACTCGTCGTCGGCGTGCGCCTTGCCCGGGTCCCCCGGCCCGAAGTTCACGGCCGGGACGCCGAGCTCGGCGAAGCGCGCCACGTCCGTCCAGCCGTACTTGGGGCCGGGCTCGCCGCCGACGGCGTCCACGAACTCGCGCGCCGCGGGCAGGTCCAGGCCCGGACGCGCGGCCGGCGCGAGGTCGGTGAACTCGACGTCGTACCCGGCGAAGACGTCCGTGACGAAGGCCTGCGCCTCGGTGAGCGTGCGATCGGGCGCGAAGCGGAAGTTGATCTCGATCGTGCACCGGTCGGGGATGACGTTGCCGGCGATGCCCCCCGCGATGCGGACCGCGTTGAGCCCCTCGCGGTACTCCAGCCCGTCGACGACGACGTTCCGGGGCTCGTAGGCGGCCAGCCGGTCCAGGATGCCGGCGGCGTCGTGGATCGCGTTGTGCCCCTTCCATGCCCGCGCCGAGTGGGCCTTCGTGCCGGTGGTCGTGATCTCCGCGCGCAGCGTGCCCTGGCAGCCACCCTCGACCTGGGCGTCCGTCGGCTCCATGAGGACGGCGAAGTCTGCTTCGAGTTGCTCCGGGTGCGTCCGGGCGACGCGGCCGAGCCCGTTGAGGCTGGCCGCCACCTCCTCGTGGTCGTAGAAGACCCACGTGACGTCGTGGCGCGGGTCCGTCAGGGACGCCGCGAGCGCCAACTGGACGGCCACGCCGCCCTTCATGTCGCACGTGCCGCGCCCGTAGATGAGGTCGCCCTCGACCCAGCTCGGCAGGTTGCCCGCCACGGGCACGGTGTCGAGGTGCCCGGCGATCACGACGCGCACCCGACGCCCGAGATCGGTGCGGGCGATGACCGTGTCCCCGTCGCGGAACAGCGTGAGGTGCTCCAGCGGCGCGAGGGCGGCCTGGACGGCGTCCGCGAGCGCCCGCTCGTTGCCGCTCACCGACTCGATGTCGACGATCGCCCGGAGCAGGTCGGGCAGGGGCTGGCTGAGGTCGAGGGTCATACCGCAAGCTTTTCCGCACCGGAGGGCTGCCGCAAGTGCGCGCGCCGCGACGCGACGGCCGCCGGGCCCCTCCTGAGGGAGTGTCACCCCCGCGTGGCAGGATGTTGTGGGTAGTAGCACCACGAAGGAGACCCGTGAAAGACGACGAGTACTTCGCCCACGATCCCGCCGGCGAGGCGGGCACCGGGCAACCCGCGCCGGCCGCGCCCGTGGACGCGGGGGCGGCCGAACAGGCCGCGTCCCCCGCCTCCGCCACGTCCGTGGAGGGCGAGGGCGCCGAGCCCGAATCCGAGCGCACCGCCGAGCTGCCGGCCGCCGACGGCGGCGAACCGGCGGCGTCCGACACGCCGGGTCACACCGAGGGTGAGGCGGGCAGCGAGCCGGCGGCGTCCGAGGGCGACGCGGGCAACCCGGCGTGGCTGCGCAACCCGTGGGTTTGGGTCGGCGTGCTGGCCCTCGTGCTCGCGCTGGTGGTGGGCGCCGTGACGTGGTCGCGCTCCAACGCGAGCGACGCGCAGAAGGACGCGGTGACGCGGGTGGTGACGGGCTACTACGACGCGCTGGCGTCCGGCAAGGCGCAGGCGGCCCTCGACTTCGGGGCCAACCCGCCCGCCCAGGGCGGCCTGCTGAGCGACGCGGCGCTGCAGGCGTCCCAGAAGGCGGCCCCCCTGACCGACGTGCGCGTCGGCGACATCGAACTGAACGCCGCGGGCGACCAGGCGGTCGCCCAGGTCAGCTACAAGCTCGGCGACCGCGCCGTCGACACGCGCCTGGGTCTGTCGACGACCGGAGGCACCTGGGAGCTGGCCGACGTGACCGGCGAGCTGGCGGTGAGCCCGACGTCCGTGCTGGTCAACGGGCAGGCGGTGACGCAGACGCTCAACCAGGTCTTCCCGGGCACCTACGCCGCCACCGCCGCGAACGACAAGGTGACCGTCACCGGAGACCCGGTGGTCGTCACCGACCCGGGCGCGGCCACGGCGCGCCTCTCCCCGACGCTCGCGCTCAGCCAGCGCGGCACCGACGCGGCGAAGGCCGCCGGCCAGGCTGCGCTCAAGGCGTGCTTCGATACGCATCAGTCCGCGCCGCAGGGCTGTCCGTGGCGCATCAGCGGCACGGTGACGCCGGGCAGCGTGCAATACACGCTGACCAATGACCCGTGGGCGGGCTTCAAGCCCGAGTTGGACGCCGACCGCCTCACGGCGTCCGGGCCAGTCCGGCTCGACGTCTCGGTGGCGGCCAAGACGACGGTGAACGGGCAGCCCGCCGACACGACGACGAAGTTCTCCACGACGACGCCGCTGACGGTCGACCTGAAGCCCGCGAACCCCGCGGCGCGCTGGGGCAATTCGTAGTCGTCCACGGGGCCTGTCGCACGACGGAGACCGTCGGGGGGCGCCGCTAGGCTGGTCCGCATGACCGATTCCCCGCGCACCGCCTGGGCCTATGGCCTGGCGACCCTCACGCTCGACGGCGGCGTCCTCGACGTCTGGTACCCCGATCCGCAACTCGGCGCGAGCGACGGCTCGCCGGCGCCCGCGTCCCTGACGGCCGCGGCGTCCGACGACGAGGTGCGTCGGGTGCGCACCGAGGTCGTACTCACCGAGATCGACCTCGACGCCGCGCCCGCCGGCCCGGCCGACGCCTACCTGCGGCTCCACCTGCTGTCGGCGCGCGTGTGCCAGCCGCGCACGATCAACCTCGACGGGGTGTTCGGCGTGCTGCCGAATGTGGTGTGGACGTCGGCGGGCCCCTGCGCGGTCGACGGCTTCGAGGAGGTGCGGGCCGCGCTCCGCGCCGCCCGCGGGCACGTGACGGTCTTCGGGGTCGACAAGTTCCCCCGCATGGTCGACTACGTCGTGCCGTCGGGGGTGCGCATCGGGGACGCCGACCGCGTCCGGCTGGGCGCCCACCTGGCGTCCGGCACGACCGTGATGCACGAGGGTTTCGTGAACTTCAACGCCGGCACGCTCGGCACCTCGATGGTCGAGGGGCGCATCTCGGCGGGCGTCGTCGTCGGCGACGGGTCCGACATCGGCGGCGGGGCGTCCATCATGGGCACCCTGTCGGGCGGCGGCAAGCAGCAGGTGTCGATCGGCGAGCGCTGCCTGCTCGGCGCCGAGGCCGGCATCGGCATCTCGCTCGGCGATGACTGCGTGGTGGAGGCGGGCCTGTACGTGACGGCCGGCACGAAGGTGACGCTGCCGGGCGGCGAGGTCGTGAAGGCGGCGACGCTGTCGGGCACGCCGGGGCTGCTCTTCCTGCGCAACTCGGTGACCGGCGCGGTGGAGGTCCGGCCGCGGAAGGGCCACTCGGTCGAGCTCAACGCCGCGCTGCACGCGAACTGAGGATGGCTCGTCGCCGCCGGCGGCCCTGGTGGGTCGCGATCGTCCTCGTGCTGCTGCTCGCCCTGGGTGCCGGGGCGGCGGTCGTCTACTACACGGCGACCAAGCAGCCCGGGCCGTGGGCCGAGCGCTGCTCGGCACTCGTGCTCGGCGACAGCGCCGAGATCGACCTCGAGCAGTCCCGCAACGCGTCGATCATCTCGGGCGTCGCGGCGCGCCGCGGGCTGCCGCCGCGGGCCGTGACGATCGCGCTGGCGACGGCCTTTCAGGAGTCGGGGATTCGCAACCTCTCCTACGGCGACCGCGACTCGATCGGCATCTTCCAGCAACGGCCGTCGCAGGCGTGGGGCACGCGGGCCCAGATCATGGATCCGTATTACGCCTCCCGCGCCTTCTACGCCGCGCTCGCGCAGGTGAACAACTGGCAGAACGCCGACGTCGGCGACGTCGCGCAGAAGGTGCAGCGCAGCGGCTACCCCGACGCGTACGACAAGCACGTCGCGAAGTCGAAGCTGCTGGCCAGCTCGCTGAGCGGCGAGACGCCGGCGTCCTTCAGTTGCGTGGTGCGCGGCCTGCCCGCCGGCAACCCGGGCGGGCTCGTGACGTTCTTCGGGCAGACCCTGCCCACGAGCGACGAGGTCTCGCGGTCGGGCACCACGGTGACCGTGCGCACGGCGTCCACGAAGAACGCCTGGCAGGCCGCCAGCATCGCGGTCGCGAACGCCAAGACGTACGGCGTCCGGTCGGTGTCGGTGGGCGACCGCACCTGGCAGCCGTCGGCGACGATCATGCCGCGCTGGTCGGGCACCTCGGCCACCACGGCGTCCACCGTGGTGATCGAGCTGGCCTGAGCGCCGGCCGGGCGCTCAGGCCTCCCGCAGGCGCTCGGACGCCGCGGCGATGCGCTCGTCGGTGGCGGTGAGCGCCAGGCGGACGTGCTGCGCGCCCTTCGGGCCGTAGAAGTCGCCGGGCGCGGCGAGGATGCCGAGGGCGGCGAGCCGGTCGACGGTGTCGCGGCAGTTCTCGTCGAGGGTCGCCCACAGGTACAGCGAGCCCTCGGAGTGCTCGACGCGGAAGCCCGCGGCCTCCAGCGCCGGACGCAGCAGGTCGCGCCGGCGCAGGTACCGCTGCCGCTGCTCCTCGACGTGGGCCTGGTCGCCGAGCAGGGTCGTCATCGCGTCCTGCACGGGGCCGGACATCATCAGGCCCGAGTGCTTGCGGACCTGCAGCAGCTCGCCGAGGAGGGCGGCGTCCCCCGCCAGGAAGCCGGCGCGGTAGCCCGCGATGTTGGAGCGCTTCGACAGGGAGAACGCGGCGAGGAGCCCCTCGAGGCTGCCCTCGTTGATGGCGGGGTTCAGCACGGAGACGGGCTCGGCGTCCCACGCGAACTCGCCGTAGCACTCATCCGACGCCAGCGTGGCGCCCGCGGCGCGGGCGGCCCGCACCCAGGCGCGCATCTCGTCGGCGGTCAGGATGCGGCCGGTGGGGTTGCCGGGGCTGTTGATCCAGACCAGCGACGGCCTGAACTCGGCCAGCCGCGCCGGGTCGTCGCACGCGACCGGACGCGCGCCGACGAGACGTGCCCCCACCTCGTACGTCGGGTAGGCGCACTCGGGGAACACCACCGTGTCGCCCGGACCGAGCCCGAGCTGCAGCGGCAGGTGCGCGACCATCTCCTTCGTGCCGACGACCGGCAGGACGTGATGGTCCGTCAGGTCGACGGCGCCCCAGCGGCGCGCCAGGTAGTCGATGATCGCGGCGCGCAGTTGCGGCGTCCCCCACACCGTCGGGTAGCCCGCCCAGCGCCCGGCCGAGGCCGTGAGGGCCTCGATGGCGAGCGCCGGGACCGGGTCGACCGGGGTGCCGACCGACAGGTCGCACAGCCCCCCGGGATGCGTGATCGCCAGCGCTTTCGCGCCGGCGATCGTGTCCCAGGGAAAATCCGGGAGCCGCTGGGAGACCGGGTCGCTCACTCGCCCTGCGGCGGAAGGGCCGCGACGGTCGGGTGGTCGGCGTCGATCTTGCCGAGCTTGGCCGCGCCACCGGGGCTGCCGATCTCGTCGAAGAACTTCACGTTGATGTCGTAGTACTCGGCCTGATCGGCCGGGACGTCATCCTCGTAGAAGATCGCTTCGGTCGGACAGACCGGCTCGCACGCGCCGCAGTCGACACACTCGTCGGGGTGGATGTACAGCATGCGGTTGCCCTCGTAGATGCAGTCGACAGGACATTCCTCGACGCACGCGAGGTCCTTCACATCGACGCAGGGCTGCGTGATCACGTAGGTCATGTATCGCCTCCTGTTGCTCGGCGCCCCTACCATGGGCTGCCGTTCGCCACTCTACAGCGGCCCTCCCCGACGAACAGGACACGTCCATGCACCCGATCGAACGCCTTCTCCCCTCCTTGCACGTGGGTGAGCGGGTGAGCGTCCGAGCGGTCGAGCACGGCTCGCCGACCGACGTGATCGGCTTCGTCACAGCCCTGACCGGCGACACGCTGTCGATCGTGGATCGACGCGGCGTGGTGCACACGCTGGCCTGGGACGCGGTGTCCGCGGGCAAGCGCGTCCCGGTGTCGCGGGGCCGCGACCCGCTGAGGACGCCGCCCGCCCTGCTCACGCAGTTGGTCGCCGCCGCGCTGGGGGGCGAGGCGTCCGAGACGGATGCTGCGGACGGGCCCGGGAGCGCCGGCCCCCACCGGGCCGCCCCTGTCGGGCCCGTGTGGGTCGCCCGCATCGTTGACGTGCTCGCCGGGCGTCCGGCCCCCGAGACGGTCGCGCCGTGGGGCGAGCGGGCGAGCTTCGGCGGCGTCCGGGCGCGCGTGGAGGGCGAGTGGGTGGTCGCGCTCGGCTGCACGCCGGGCGAGCCGGGGTGGCTGGGCCCGGTCGTGGACGCCTGCTGGTGGGCCACCCGCGCGAACGCGCGCAGCGTGTGCCTGGTCGTCGAGGATCCGTCGGACGCCGCGGCCGAAGCGCTCGCCGGCGCCGGTTTCGCGCGCCTGGGGTGAGTGACGTTCTCCACCTCAGAGTGTGGAGAATGTCAGGTAGAAACGCCTAGCGGGAGGCGTCGCGGGCGCGGCGCCGCTTCAGCAGCGCGAAGGCCGCGTAGCACAGCGCGACGAACGGGATCGTGTAGAACAGCGCCGAGCGCTGCCCCGAGTCGAAGACGATCAGCACGCAGGAGGCCAGGCTCATCGCGAACGCCAGGATCGGGACGACGGGGTAACCGGGGACACGGTAGCTGAGTTCGTCCACGGTGTGTCCGCTCGCGAGCCATTCGCGCCGGAAGTTGAACTGCGACCAGGCGATCGCGACCCACACGAGCATGACCGCCAGCCCCGAGATCGAGACGAGCACGAGGTAGACGGTCTCCGCCGCGACGACGGAGCTCAGCAGCGCCAGCAGCCCCCCGATCATCGACGCGGCGAGCGCGAGCGACGGGACGCCGAACCGGTTCGTCCGCGTGAAGGCGGCCGGGATCGTGCCCTCGTTCGACAGCGACCACAGCATGCGCGTGGACGCGTACAGCCCCGAGTTGGCCGCCGACAGGATCGCGGCGAGCACCACGACGTTCATGATGTCGGCCGCGAACGGGATGCCCATCGACGCGAACACGAGCACGAACGGGCTCCGGTCGACGCCCGCCTCCCGCCACGGGATGAGCGCGGCCATGACGACCATCGACCCGATGAAGAACACCGTCAGCCGCCACAGGGTCGCGTGGATGGCCCTCGGGACGGTCGTCGTCGGGTCCTTCGTCTCGCCGGCCGTGATGCCGATCAGCTCGGTGCCGGAGAACGCGAAGTTCACGGTGAGCATCGTCGCGAACACCGCGCCGATGCCGTTGGGGAACAGGCCGCCCTCGGTGAGGTTCGTCAGGCCGGGCGCGCGGTCGTGGCCGATGAGCGGGATGATGCCGACGATGGCGAGCGTCCCGAGCACGATGAAGATGATGATCGCGGCGATCTTGATGCTGGAGAGCACGGTCTCCGCCTCGGCGAACAGCCGCACCGACGACACGTTCAGGGCGAAGATGACCGCGATGAAGAGCGCGCTCCAGACCCACACGGGCGTGCCCGGGAACCACTGCTGCATGATCAGCCCGGCGCCGGTGAACTCCGAGCCGAGGGCGATCGTCCAGGTGAGCCAGTAGAGCACCGCGACGACGAAGCCCGTCGCCGGGCCGATGTAGCGCGTGGCGTAGACGTGGAAGGCCCCCGTGTACGGCATCGCCACGCTCAGCTCGCCGAGGCACATCATGACCAGGTAGACGAGCACCGCCCCGACCGTGTAGGCCAGCACGGTGCCGAAGGGGCCGGCCTGGCTGATCGTGTAGCCGGAGCTGAGGAAGAGCCCGGTACCGATGACGCCGCCGAAGCTGATCATCAGCAGGTGGCGGGTGCCCATCTTGCGCCGCAGGGTGGTCGTGGCCGCTTCGTCGTCCACGGTCGCGGGAGTGGTCATGCGCGAACAGTAGGGCTGCCCGGTGGGTGGGACGGTTCGTCCCGTGGGGTGGTCGCCAGGCGACCCCCGGACGCCCGCCGCGGTCGGCGTCCGGGTAGCGTGCTCCCCGTGACCGACCTACAGGCCCTGCTCGACGGGGGCGTCGTCGTGCTCGACGGCGCGATGTCGACCGAACTCACCCACCGTGGCGTCGACACGGCGAACGCGCTGTGGGGCTCGCTGGCGCTCGACTCGGCCCCCGAGGCGATCAGGGCCGTCCACGCGAGCTATTTCGACGCCGGCGCGCGCGTGGCGACGACGAACACGTACCAGGCGAACGTCCCCGCGTTCGAGGCGGCGGGCTACTCCGCCGCGGAGGCGTCCGGGCTGATCGCGCGGGGCGCGGGGTTGGCGCGGGAGGCGTCCGAGGCGTTCGAACGCGGGCACGCGGGCGTCCGGACGGCGGTCGCCGGCAGCATCGGCCCCTACGGGGCCTACCTGGCCGACGGCTCGGAATACACCGGCGACTACGAGCTGGACGCCGTAGGGTTCGCCGGCTTCCATCGGCCGCGGATCGCGGCGCTGGCGGGCAGCGTGGACGTCTTCGCCGTCGAGACCCAGCCGAAACTCGCCGAGGCCCGCGCGATCGTCGCGCTGCTCGCCGAGGAGTTCCCGGCGACGACGGCCTGGGTGTCGTTCCAACTGCGCGACCCCGAGACGCTCGCCGACGGCACGCCCCTCGCCGACGCGGCCCGCTGGGCCGACGGCCAGGCGAACGTGCTCGCCGTGGGCACCAACTGCGTCGCGCCCGCGCTGGTCACGCCGGCGCTCCGGCTGCTCGGACGCCACACCGGCAAGCCGCTGCTCGCCTACCCGAACTCGGGCGACGTGTACGACCCGGCGTCCAAGACCTGGCGGGACGCCGACCGGCGCGACCGCTTCACCCGGCACGTGCCGGAATGGCTCGACCTGGGCGTCCGGATGGTCGGCGGCTGCTGCCGGACGACCCCCGACGACATCGCGATCGTTGCCGCCGAGGTGGGCGACGCGGGCGGGCGTCCGGACGCCTAACGCACCTTCCGGTCGGGCCGGGCGTTCGGGTTGGTGCAGGTGACGGCGGTCAGCGAACTGTACGTCCAGGTGAACGGCTCGGACTTCACCAGCTTGCCGCCGGAGTAGAACTGCCGCTGGAAGTCGACCCGGAACCCCGTCATCGGACTCTGCGGCGAGCACACCGCGGCGTTGTTCTCGACCGGCTTGCCCGGTGACCGGAACCGGCTCTGCACCGGCTTGGTCGCCTTGATGTCGTAGACCTTCGTCGACCAGACGCGCACGGTCACCGTGCCCCGCCCGCCGACGCGCGGGTTGTTCGTGAACGCCTGCATCAGGACGCCGTACTTGGAGTCGTTGCGGAACTTCATGTCGACCGAGTAGAAGTCCAGCGTCGCCTCGCGGCCCATGGGGTAGCGGTCGAAGTAGAGCGAGTGGGGCTTGTGGTAGACGTCCTCGAGGCCCGCGAAGAAGATCGCGTTGAACGTGGTCGTCGTGGTTTGGCTGATGCCGCCGCCCATCCGCTCGACGACCTTGCCGCCGTCGATCGCGCCGCCGGCCATCCAGCCGCGGGCGGTCGTCCGGGGGCCCAAGACCTCGTTCATGCTGAACGTCTCCCCCGGCTTGACCAGGGTGTTGTTCACCAGCCGGGCCGACTTGCCGATGTTGTTCACCCGGTACGCCGTCGCGGGGAACCGGGTCGTGAACTCGCCGGTGATCTCCTTCACGCCGAGCGCCTGCGCCTGCGCGGTCGTGAACGACGGCTTCAGCGTGTCGACCTGGACGCCGCCCGCGCGCTGCGCGGCCGGCTTCGTGAGCAGCGGCGTCACCGCGTCCGCGAGCCGCTGCGGGTCGATGCCGCGGCCCTCCTGGGAGCCGACCACGGACGGCTTGCCGTCCTTGAGGACGACGTCGGCGTCCTGGGCGGGCTTCAGCCCGAACGGCCCCAGCGGGGCCTTCGCGCTGGCGAGCAGCTTCTTGCCGTCGACGGACGCCTGAAGCTTGCTGTCCTTCGCGACGAACGACAGCGCCGGCGCGAGGACGGCCGGGCTCAACGAGACGCTCTGGTCGCCCGACTTGAGCGTCACCGGTGAGCCGAGCGCGGGGACGGCGATCTTGTCGTAGGCGTCCTTGGCTTCGGCGTTCGTGATGTCGGCGTCCGTCTCGGAGACGGCCGCGGCGACGTCGCCGCCGGCCAGGTACCGCTGCTGGAGGAGCTCGGCGGTCTTCTCCCGCTCCAGCGTGCCGCCGGCCGTGCCCTGGACGAGCGTCGGCTTCGCGTTCTCGACGGTGATCGCGGCGTCCACGGGGTCGTGGTCGTACTTCTTGGCGAGGTCGGCGACGCCGGCGTCCAGCGTCGCGGCGTCCGTCGTGACGACGGGCGCGTGGTCGCGCCCACCGACGAGGGTGTCCCAGACGTCGACCGGGTTCCAGCTCTGCTCGCCGCCGGCCTGCGCGACCGTCCGCCCGTAGTCGATGGAGAGCCCCCAGCCGGACGCCGGCCGCGTGACCTTCTGATCGCCCGCGGTCACGGTGATCCGGCGGTCGGCGAGGGACGCCAGGCCCGCCTCGACGGCCTTCGTCGCCTGCGCGCGGGTCATGCCGCCCACCGGGATGCCCGACACCGACGCGTTGCGCGGCAGCGACGAGCCCGTCATGGACGCCCCGACGACGTACGTCACCCCCAGCGCGATCAGGACGGCCGCCCCCGCGACTCCTGCGACGATCGCCCCCGTGCGGCGCGGCTTTCGCGCCGCGTCACCCTCCGTGCTCACCCACCGACCCCCTCCGGCTAGCGCCCCCATCGAAGGGACACGTGTTTCGACGTGGCGCCAGGCTACCCGGTTTCGGCGGACGCCCCCGGACGGCCACCCTCCAGACGCAGCGGCGCCGGCCCCCGTGGGGGCCGGCGCCAAGGCCGCGCCGTGCGCGACCGGAGACGAACAACCGGGGCGGATCGGCGTCCGGGGTCGTGGACCGACCTAGGAGAGCAGCGCCTCCGCCTTCTCCGCGAGGGCCTCGGCGGTGATGCCGAACTCCTTGAAGAGCACCTTCGCGGACGCCGACGCGCCGAAGTGGTCGAGCCCGAGCGAGTCGGACGTCGGGCCGAGGATGTTCTTCCAGCCCAGCACCGTGCCGGCCTCGATGCTGACCTGCGGGACGGCGTCCGGCAGGACCTCGGCGCGGTACGCGTCGTCCTGCTCCTGGAACCACTCGACGCACGGCATCGAGACGACGCGCGTCGGGACGCCCTTCGCCTCGAGCTGCTCGCGGGCGTCGACGGCGATCTCGACCTCGGAGCCGGTGGCCACGAGGATCACCGCAGGCTCCGCGGACGCCTCGATCAGCGTGTACGCGCCCTTCGCGACGCCGTCGGTCGAGGCGAACTCGCCGCCCTCGGCCCGGTCGAACGTGCGCAGGTCCTGCCGCGACAGCAGGATGCCCGCCGGGCGATCGCTCGTGGAGAGGATCTTCTTCCAGGCGGCCGCGACCTCGTTCGCGTCGGCCGGCCGGACGACGTCGAGGCCCGGGATGAGCCGCAGCGACATCGCGTGCTCGATCGGCTGGTGCGTCGGGCCGTCCTCGCCGACGCCGATGGAGTCGTGCGTCCAGACGAACGTGGAGGGCGTGTTGCCGATGGCCGCCAGCCGGACCGCCGGACGCATGTAGTCGGAGAACACCAGGAACGTGCCGCCGTAGGCGCGCGTCAGGCCCGAGAGGTTGATGCCGTTGAGGACGCCGCCCATCGCGTGCTCGCGGATGCCGAAGTGCAGCGTCCGGCCGTCGTCGCCGGCCGGCCAGTCCTTCGAGCCGCGCTCCTGCGGCAAGAAGCTGTTCGCGCCCTCGATCGTCGTGTTGTTCGAGCCGGCCAGGTCGGCCGAGCCGCCCCACAGCTCGGGCATGACCGCGCCGATTGCGGTCAGCACCTTGCCGGACGCCTTCCGCGTCGACATCTTGCCCGCCTCGAACGTCGGGAGGGCGTCGTCGAAGCCCTCCGGGAGCGCGTGCGCGCGGACGCGCTCGAGCAGCGTCGCCTGCTCGGGGTGGGCCTGCTGCCAGGCGGCGAACTTCTCGTCCCACGCCTTGCGCGCCTCCGCGCCGCGGTCGGCAGCGTTCGCGCGGGTGTACTCGATGACCTCGTCGGCGACCTCGAAGGTCTTCTCGGGGTCGAAGCCCAGCTCCTTCTTCAGGCCCGCGATCTCCTCGTCGCCGAGCGCGGCGCCGTGGACCGAATGGTCGCCCGCCTTCGTCGGCAGCGGCCAGCCGATGATCGTGGTGACCTTGATGAACGACGGCTTGTCGGTGACCTGCTGCGCGGCGACGATCGCGTCGTAGAGCTCGGCGACCTTCTCCTCGTACGTGGTGAAGCCGTTGGTGAAGTCGACGTGGGCGGTGTGCCAGCCGTACGCCGCGTAGCGGGCCTCGACGTCTTCGCTCATCGCGATCTTCGTGTCGCCCTCGATCGAAATGCGGTTGTCGTCGTAGATCAGGATCAGGTTGCCCAGGTTCTGCGTCGCGGCCAGCGAGGACGCCTCCGACGAGATGCCCTCCTGCATGCAGCCGTCGCCCGCGATCGCGTAGACGAAGTGGTCGAAGACCGACTCGCCCGGGGCCGCGTCCGGGTCGTAGAGCTCGCGCTCGCGCCGGGACGCCATCGCGAAGCCCACCGCGTTGCTGATGCCGGCGCCCAGCGGGCCGGTCGTGCACTCGACGCCCTTCGTGTGATGCACCTCGGGGTGACCCGGGGTGAGGGAGCCCCACGTGCGGAGCGACTCGATGTCGCTCAGCTCGAGGCCGATGCCGGTCAGGTAGAGCTGGCAGTACTGCGTGAGGGAGCTGTGACCCGCGGACATCAGGAACCGGTCGCGGCCGAGCCACTGGTCGTCGCTGGGGTCGTAGTTCAGGATCTTGCCGTACAGCAGATGCGCGACCGGAGCCAGCGAGATCGCCGTGCCCGGGTGCCCGTTGCCGACCTTCTGCACGGCATCGGCGGCCAGGACGCGCGCGGTGTCGACCGCCTTCGAGTCGAGATCGGTCCAGGTGAGCTGGGACATGGGGCCTACTTTCCTCACATGATTCGTCATGGGTTGCTGCGGGACAGATACCCCCATCACCCTATGACACCCGATCCTGGCCCGGGAGTGCTGGTCGCGCGTGAACCGCGCACGTATTCCCGTGCTGACGGCGTCCGACGGTGTCGGTGAGGTGGTTCCTCGGGCCCCGTGTGCGTTTCTACCTGACGTTCTCCACACTCTGGTGTGGGTTTTGTCACACGCCACATGGCGCGTCTGTCGGCGAGGAAGGCGTCCGGACGCAGGTCTGCGGGGGTCAGCGTCGGCGGTCAGGAGTCTGTGCGACAGGTCTCGCCGCCGGTCCCGGGATCGTGGACACGCGCGTCCGGACGCGACGCCAGGCGGCCACTCATCTCGCGACGCCGCTGTTCGCGCACGTCGTCAACGTTCGCCAACGCCCCTTCCCGGACGCCGTGGCCGGGCCGCGCGCGGGCGTCCGGTCAGGCGTCCGCGCGGGTGGTGCAACCCGTGAGAGCGTGCCCACGGCGTCCGGACGCGGCCCGAGGCCGGCGAGCCGTGTGACGTTCTCCACACCAGAGTGTGGAGAACGTCAGGTAGAAACGCCCACACGGGGCTCCACGAAGACGGCGACGGTGCGCCCGGGGACGACGAACTCGCCGTCGGCGAACGCCGCCTGCCGCACCAGGGCGTCCGCGCCCTCGCGCTGCACGGGGTGCAACTGCCAGTCCCCCGCGCCCAGGAAGTCCCCTCGCTGGCGCACCGGCCATCCGCTGCCGTTGAACACGACCGCGAGCCGCGCCCAGCGCTCGTCGACCGGATCGCCGACGCGGTCGTCCACGACCATGACGACCACCCCCGGCACCTGCGCCCACGTGCCCGACACCGGGAACGTCACTTTCTCTTTGATCGCCGCCGCCCGGCCCAGCCGGAACAGCCGCGTCGAGGCCCGCAGCCGCAGCAGGTCCAACGCGAGCTCGTGCGCGCGCCGCATGTCGGACGCCGACGGCTTCAGCACCGGATCCGCCAGCAGCGGCTTCATGTACCGCCAGTGGACGCCGTTGTCGACCTCGGGCGGCAGCCCGGCGCCGAACCCGTTGTCGGTGAGCGAGAAGTCGAGGTAGTTGAACCAGTCGCCGGAGTCGTAGGAGTTGCGATCCAGGCTCTTGCTGCGCAGGAAGTCGGTGCCCGCGTGCCACATCACCGGGTTCTGACCGAGCGTCGCGAGCGCGAGACACAAGGTGTTCGCCCGGATGCGATCCTCCATCGTCGCGGTCAGCGGCAGCTTCATCGTCAGCGCGTCGAACAGGGTCTCGTTGTCGTGGGCGTCGACGTAGTTGACCACCTCGTCGGGCTCCCACGCATACCCCGCCGGGACGCCGTTGTAGTCGATCTCGTCGCCCCGGCAGCTCAGCGCGGTGAGCTGCGAGGTGAACCGGACGTCCGCGAGCGTGCCCGCCAACCCCAACTGCACGAGGTCGCCGTAGTACAGCAGGCGGTCCTTCTGGTCGTAGGTGTTGCCGTTGGCCGAGGACGCGTTCGGTGCGGTCCACAGCCCGGTGCCGAAGCCCTGCCGCCGCGGGTCGACGTCGAAGGGCGCGCCGCCGCGCACGGCGTCCCGCAGCCGGTCGGAGAAGGTGCCGATGTGCGTCCCGCCGAGCTGGCCCTGCGTGGCCTGGATGAAGCGGGCGTTGTCGGAGACCTCGCCGAAGTTCCAGCCCTCGCCGTGCATCGTGACCCCGCGGCCGTCGACGCCGTCGCGCTCGGGCGTCAGCGCGTCCAGCGCCTCCCGGACGGCGACCATGTTCCCCCGGCTGTGGTGCCCCATGAGGTCGAACCGGAAGCCGTCCACCCGGTAGTGCTTCGCCCACAGCACGACCGAGTCGACCATGAGCTTTTGGGCCATCCGGTGCTCGGTCGCGACGTTCGGGCAGCACGTCGACGTGGCCACGCGGCCGACGTCGTCGCGGCGGTGGTAGTAGCCGGGCACGATGCGGCCGAGCACGGAATTGTTCGCCTGCCCGGCCGACGTCGTGTGGTTGTACACCTGGTCGAGCACCACGCGCAGGCCCAGCCGGTGCAGGGCGTCCACCATCGCGCGGACCTGCCGCACGCGCTGCGGCCCGTCGACGGCGTCCGCGGTTGCGTACGAACCCTCGGGGGCCATGTAGTGCCAGGGGTCGTAGCCCCAGTTGAACCCGTCGCGGTCGCGGCGCGCGGAGATGTAGCGCTGCTGCTCGTCCGAATCGGGCGGGAGCGCCTTGAGCCGCTCCTTGCTGACGGCTTCTTGGTGCTCGCGGCGCTCCTCCACCGAGCTGTTGTCGAAGATCGGCAGCAACTGGACGGTCGTCAGCCCCGCCTCCCGCAGCCGCCGCAGGTGACGCGCGCCCAGGCTGTCCTGCGTGAAGGCGAGGTAGGTGCCGCGCAACGCGGCGTCCACCGTCTTGTCGGCCGACGAGAAGTCGCGCACGTGCAGCTCGTAGATGACCTGGTCGACCGGGTGCTCGAGCGGCGGCCCGGCCACCTCGCCCCAGCCCTCGGGCGCGAGCCCGGGGTCGGCCAGATCGCAGATCACCGACATGGTCGAGTTGGCCCGCAGGGCCACCGAGTACGGGTCGGTCACCCGGTTGGTCACCACCCGCCCGAACGTCGGCGCGAACACCTCGACGTCGTACAGGTACGACAGGTTGCGCCAGCTCGCCTCGCCGGTGACCGCCCAGCAGCCGTCGGGCTCGCGCGTCATCGGGACGACCTCGTCCTCCCCCGGCAAGGACAGCCGCAGCGCGACCCGGCGCGCGGTCGGCGCCCACACCCGCAGCGTCGGACGCCCGTCGCTCCAGGACGCACCCAGGGCCGCCTGGCCGGCGGCCGCGTAGATCTCGTCGAGCAGATGGGCCAGTTGGACGCCGCTGGCGTTCACCAGCCGCCCGGACGCCTGATGCGCCATCACCGCGACCTGCCCGCGGGCCACCTCGCCGGCGTCGAGGTCCGCCGGGACGCTGAGCGCCACGAACCCGGCCAGGTGCGGCATGCGCGCCACCAAGGCGTCCGGCATGCCCGCGTCGACCACCCGCAGCGGCGCGGTGCGCCACGGCACCGGCTCGGACGCCCACGGGTCGACGCCCCCCGACGGCGACCAATGCAGGCTCCAGTCGAGGTCGGCGGGGTCGAGCCCCGGCGGCAGCGCGTCGGCGGGCCACCCGATGATGCGCCGCGTGGGCCACACCGCTCGGCTGATGCTGAGATCGGGTGACGCCCCGTACGCCCTCACACATACCCCCTGGGTTGAAACAGCCCGCCCATTCTGGCACTCGGGGCACCCGCCCGCCACGGCCGCGCCCGGGTGACGGCGGGACGCCCCCCAGACGCCGCCGCGGGCGTCCGGAGGCACGGCGTAGGGTTCCCCCGTGGACGACTTCATCGCGGCATTGGACCGGTTCAACGGGCAGCTCTACCTCTACGTTCTGGTGGGAGGGCTGCTCGCGGTCGGGCTGTGGCTGACGATTCGCACCCGCGGCGTCCAGGTGCGCCTGTTCGGCGACATGCTGCGCTACGTCGCGCATTCGCGGTCGGGGGCCGAGGGGGGCATCTCGTCGTTCCAGGCGTTCGCGATCGGCATGGCCACGCGCATCGGCATCGGCAACATCACCGGCGTCGCGCTGGCGCTCGTCATGGGCGGCCCGGGCGCGATCTTTTGGATGTGGGTCGTCGCCGCCGTCGGCATGGCCACCGGCTTCGCCGAGGCGACGCTGGCGCAGCTGTTCAAGGTGCGGTGGAACGACGGCACATTCCGGGGCGGGCCCGCCTACTACATCTCCGTCGGGCTGCGGTCGCGCGGGTGGGGCGTCCTGTTCGCGGTGCTGCTCGTGTTCGCGATGGCCGTCGCGATGCCGATGGTGCAGTCGAACACGATCGCGGTGGGCGTGGCCGAGGCGCACGGCGTCCCGACGTGGGTGTCGGCGCTCGTGCTGGCGGCGCTGACGGCGCTCGTTGTGTTCGGGGGCGTCCGGGGGGTGGCGCGGGCCGCGGAGTGGATCACGCCGCTCATGGCGCTCGGCTACCTCATCATCGCGGTGGTCGTGATCGCCACGAACATCGCCCAGGTGCCCGCCTTCCTCTCCGACATCGTCTCGGGGGCGTTCGGGCTGCGTCCGGGGCTGGCCGGCATCGGCGGCGGGCTGACCGCCGCGCTGCTCAACGGGGCCCAGCGGGGCCTGTTCACCAACGAGGCCGGCATGGGCACCGCGCCGAACGCGGCGGCCACCGCGACGGTCGCGCACCCGGTGCAGCAGGGGCTCATCCAGAGCCTCGGGGTGTTCGTCGACTCGATGCTGATCTGCTCGGCGACGGCGTTCAT
Source organism: Nigerium sp. (assembly GCF_039811905.1). Taxonomy (NCBI): domain Bacteria; kingdom Bacillati; phylum Actinomycetota; class Actinomycetes; order Propionibacteriales; family Propionibacteriaceae; genus Nigerium; species Nigerium sp. The sequence goes on from NZ_JBDHZL010000005.1 coordinate 45,018, forward strand.
CATCCTCTCGACCGGATCGGTCGTCTACACGCCCGGGGTGACGCAGCGCGAGCAGTCGGCGTCCCTCACGACCGAGGCCGTGACGCACCAGTTGGGCGCGTGGGCGTCCTGGCCCATGTCGGTGATGATCTTCTTCTTCGGGTTCAGCTCGATCCTGGGCGCGTACGCGTACGCCCAGGTGAACGTCGACTTCCTCCGCCGCCGGCCCGGCCGGCACCTGCTGCTGGCGGCCGTCACCGTGCTGACGACCGGCATCGGCGCGGTGCAGGCCCTGCCGACGGTCTGGATCCTCATGGACACCGCCATGGCCCTCATCACCATCGTGAACCTGATCGGCCTGGTCGCGCTCACCAAGTGGGTCGTCGCGGCCCTGCGCGACTACGAGGGACGCCGCCGCGGCGAGGTCGCGTTCGTTCCCGACGAGATGCCGGACGCCGCCCTGCTCAGCGCGTGGCGCTGAGGGGCGGCGTCGGTCGGGCAGACGTCGGTCGGGCCCACGGGAGCCTCACCGCGGGGATGCGGACGTTCAGGCGGTGCGGCGATCCTTCAGGATCGCGGTCAGGATGAGCCCGAGGACGGCGGTGATCACCAGGGCCCACAGCCCGAGCCGGTAGGAGTTCGTGGCCGCGTCGTACGTGGCGGCCATCACCAGCGGCGGGAAGTAGCCGCCGAGGGCGCCGGCCGCGGCGACCGTGCCGGAGACCGCCCCCGCCTTGTCCTTCGGCGCGATGCGCGGCACCCAGCCGAAGATCGACCCCTGGCCGAGGCCGAGGCAGGCGGCCATGAACAGGAACGCGAAGCCGGTGACGATGCCCTCGGGCGGCTCGAAGCTCACGACCGTCGCCATGACCGCGACGCCGAGCAGCGAGATGAGCGAGATGAGCTTGGGCCCGAGCTTGTCGGCCAGCATGCCGCCGAACGGACGGGCGATGACGGCCGCGATGACGAACGACCCCATCCGGTTGCCGGCGCCGACCTGGTCGACCGTCTGCGGGTAGATCGTGGTGAGGTACTTCGGCAGGAACGTCGAGAACGCGACGAAGCCGCCGAAGACGATCGCGTACAGGAAGCACATCTGCCACGTGACCGCGAGCTTCAACGCGCCCGCGATGCGCGGGACGAGCGGCTGGTGCTGCGGCGTCCAGGCCGGGGACTCCTTCATGAGGAACCACACCAGGGCCGCGAACACGACGAGCGTGCCCGCGATGACGTAGTGCGTGGTCGCGTACCCGATGGACTGGGCGAGCCGCGGCGTCACGAACGCCGACACCGCCGTGCCGATCATGCCCATGCCGAACACGCCGTTGGCGAACCCGCGCCGCGAGGGCTCGTACCAGGCGCTCGAGAACGGGATGCCGATCGCGAACACGGTGCCGGCGACGCCCAGGTAGAAGCCGGACGCCAGCAGCAGCGGGTAGTTGTGGGTCTGCCCCGCCACCGAGACGAGGATGACGGCGGGGACCGCGAGCAGCAGGATCGCCGTGAACATCTTGCGGCCGCCGACGCGGTCGGTGAGCGCGCCGACCAGGATGCGGCCGAGCGAGCCGACGATGATCGGCGTGGCGAGCATCATCGCGATCTCGCCCTCGGCCAGGCCCATCGACTGGGCGTAGGTGCGCTGCAGCGGGGCGATCGACATCCAGGCCCAAAAGCCGGCGGCGGACGCGAACGTGGCCAGAAGGACCTGGAAGAGTTGGCCGGTCAGCGCGGGCGCTGGGGCCTGAGGTGCGGTGGAGCTCATGCGGGACGTTCCTTCTACTCACACCGGGCGCCGACCCCGGCGACGCGGTTTGGCTCGGCCTGATTTTCGGGACGAACGCTATCCCATCGACCCCCGCCGTGGGCGTCCTTTTTGAAGGAAAAGTGGAAGCGTTATTCGCGCGCCATCTGCGCGTAATCCCCGCCGGCCGCCAGCAGATCGGCGTGGCGTCCCCGCTCGACCACGCGGCCGTGATCCAGGACGACGATCTGGTCGGCGTCCCGGATCGTGCTGAGCCGATGGGCGATCGTCAGCGTCGTCCGGCCGGCGACGAGGTGGTCGAGGGCGGCCTGCAGCTCGCGCTCGGTCTCGTTGTCGAGGGCGCTGGTCGCCTCGTCGAGCACGAGCACTGTCGGGTTGCCGAGCAGCGTCCGCGCCACGGCGATGCGCTGGCGCTCGCCGCCGCTGAAGCGGTGGCCGCGGGCGCCCACGATCGTGTCGAGCCCGTCGGGCAGGTCGCGGACGACGTGGTCGACCTGCGCGGCGGCGAGCGCGTCCCACAGGTCGGCGGCGGAGGCGTCCGGGCGGGCCTGCCGCAGGTTCTCGCGGATGGTCGTGTGCGACAGGTAGGTCTCCTGCGTGACGACGCCGACGACGCGCGCCAGGTCGGCGGGCGCGATGTCGCGCAGGTCGACGCCGTCGATCGTGACCGAGCCGGCCGTCGGGTCGGCCAGCCGGACGAGCAGCGCCGCGACCGTCGACTTGCCCGACCCCGTCTCCCCCACCAGGGCCGCCGAGGTGCCGGCCGGGATCTCCAGGTCGAGGCCGGCGACGACGTCGGCGTCCCCGTCGGGGTAGCGATACGACACCCCGTCGAACCGGACGTCGCCGCGCACGCGGTCGGGCGGGAACGCCACCGGGTGGGCCGGCGGGGGCACCTCGACGGGCAGGTCGAGGTAGCCGAAGATGCGGCTGAGCAGGGCCATCGACGCCACCCACTGCGCGCCGACGTTCAGCAGCCCCAGCACGGGCCGGAAGATCGTGGCCTGCAGCGCGCTGAACGCGACGAGCGTGCCGATCGTGAGACCGCCCGAGAACGCGGGGAAGCCCGCGGACAGGTAGATCACCGCGGGGATCGCGGCGAAGATCACCTGCATCGTCGCCATCCGCCACTTGCCGGCGAGCTGGGAGCGCAGGTCGAGGTCGACGAGGTCGTCGGAGGTGGCCTCGAAGGCGTCCAGGCGCGACTGGCCGGCGCCGAGCGTCTTGGTGAGCATCGCCCCGTTCACGCTGAGGGCCTCGTCGACCTGGGCGTGCAGGTCGGCCAGCACCCGCTGGCGCTGCGACGTGATGTCGCGCCTGATCAGCGCGACGCGCCGCGTCAGGTAGACCGCGGGCGGCAGGATGACCAGCGAGAGCAGCGACAGCCGCCAACTCAGCGCGGCCATCGCGATGGCCGTCGCGACGGCGGTCGTGAAGTTGGACGCCACGGACGTCGCCGTGGTCGTGATCACCGACTGCAGCCCGGCGATGTCGTTGAGCAGGCGGCTTTGGATCTCCCCGCCCCGCGTCCGCTTGAAGAACGAGATCGCCTGGTTCTGCACATGGTCGAACACGTCGACGCGCAGCCGGTGCATGACCCGCTCGCCGATGCGGCTCGCCAGCCAGGTCTGCGCGACGCCCAACACGGCGGTGACGAGGGCGATCGCGATCATGCCGGCCACCGCGAGGCCGAGCAGCCGCGTGTTCTGATGCGGCAGCGCGTCGTCGATGACGGCCCGCAGCAGGAACGGCTGCCCCATTCCGATCACGGACGCCGCGACGATCGTCAGCGTCAGCACGACGAGCGCCGCGCGGTGGGGCGCGAAGAGGTGGGCGACGCGGGAGAACTCCACGGGCGACTCGGTCAACTGGGCGCGGTCGGCCGGGTCGATCTTCGCCGGGCCGTGCGGCGGCCCGGTCATGCCGACGGCCAGCGGGTCGCTCACGCGGACACCTCCACGACCTGGCTGCCGGCCGGGACGGCGGGCGTCCGGCCCTGGGTCGCCTGCGCGACCAGGCCCGGCACGTCGGCCCCCTCCCCGGACGCCGCGAGCGTCAGCCGAACGCGGGCGCCGTACTCGGCGTCCACCACGTCGACGCCGTGGTTCATCAGTTCCCCCTGGACGCGGCCGGCGTCCGCGTGGTCGAGCGTGACGGCGAACAGCGCGCGCGACACCGGCTCGACGCGCGGCGCGGCCGCGAGGGCCGCGGCGACGGCGTCCGAGTAGGCGCGCACGAGCCCGCCCGTGCCCAGCAGGACGCCTCCGAAGTACCTGGTCACGACCGCGACCGCCTGCGAGACACCGGCCCCCCGCAACGTCTCGAGCATCGGCATGCCGGCGGTGCCGGCGGGCTCGCCATCGTCGGACGACCGCTCGATCGGCTGCGCGCCCGGCACCTCCACGACGAACGCGGTGCAGTGGTGCCGGGCGTCGGGGTACGCGCCCCGGACGCTCGCGATCACGTCGCGGGCGGCCTCCTCCGAATCGGCGCGAGCGAGCGTGGCGATGAAGCGCGAGCGCTTCACCTCCAGCTCGCTCTCGGCGCGGTAACCGCGCGGCAACCAGGGCACATGCCCATCCTGCCACCGGGGCCGGGGACGCTCGCGCAGGCGTCCGCCCCGGTTCGCGTCGCCGGCCCCCGGTGTGCCACTATTGAGAACCGTTACCAATAAGAGAGGTCTTCATGCGTTCTCGCCTGCTCGCCGCCCTGGCGGCCACCACGCTGGTGGCGTCCGCCGGGTGCACCAGCCCCGCCACCCACGCGCCGGTCGCCGTCGCCACGACGACCGAGCTCGGTTCGGTCGTCTCCGACATCACGACGTGCGCCGGAGGCACCTCGGCGACGCTCATGGGGCCGGGCAACGACCCGCACACCTTCTCGGTGTCCTCGGGGCAGGTCGCCGAGCTGGTGCGCGCGAAGCTCGTCGTCGCGAACGGGCTCGGGCTCGAAGAGGGGCTGGCCCAGACGCTGGCGAACGTCTCCGCCGACGGCGGGAACGTCGTCGAGATCGCCCCCACGATCGACCCGATCCCCTTCGGCGGCGGCCACGAGGCCGGCGAGGCGCACAGCCACGCCGAGGGCGACGAGCATGCCCACACCGGCGACGACCCGCACTTTTGGATGGACGTCAAGCGCATGGCGTCCGCGGCGGGCACGATCGGCGAGCGCCTCGCCCAGGCGACCGGCGACGCGCGGTACGCCTCGTGCGGCCGGGAGGTCTCCGACAAACTCACCCGCGTGGACGCCGACGTGCGCGCCACGCTCGCCACGATCCCCGCTCAGCGGCGCGTGCTCGTGACCGACCACGACGCGTACGCCTACTTCGCGAAGGCGTACGGCTTCGAGATCGCGGGCGTCGTCATCCCGGGCGGCTCGACGGACGCCGAGCCCTCCTCGGCCGACCTCGCCGGCGTCATCGACACCGTGAAGAAGGAGAAGGTGCCGGCGATCTTCTCGAACACGACGGTCAGCCCCAAGCTCGTCGACACCGTCGCCCGCGAGTCGGGGCAGGACGTCAAGGTCGTCCCCCTCTACGTCGACAGCGTCGGCCCGCAGGGCTCGGGCGCGGAGACGTACGCCGGCATGATGACGACGAACGCACGGCTCATCGCCGACGCGCTGAAGTAGGTTGGGCCGACGTGGATTGGTTGATCGAGCCCTTTCTGCTCGGGTTTCAGCAGCGCGCGCTGCTCGGGGGCCTGATCGCGGGCGTGATGTGCTCGGCGGTCGGCGTCTGGCTGGTACTGCGCGGCATGAGCTTCTTCGGGGACGCCTTCGTGCACGGCGTCCTGCCCGGCATCGCGTCGGCGGTGGTCTTCGGGTTCTCCCCCTACCTCGGGGCGGCCGTCGCGGCGCTGGCGATGGTGGGCGGCATCGAGCTGATCCACCGCCGGACGTCGCTGAAAGAAGACACGTCGATCGGGCTGCTGTTCGTCGGCATGATGGCGCTCGGCGTCGCGATCATCTCCAAGAGCACGTCGTACACGGGCAGCCTCAACAGCATCCTGTTCGGGGACGCCTTCGGCGTCACCGCGTCCGATCTCGTCGCCCAGGCGATCTTCGCCGCCGTCGTGATCGCGGCGTCCCTGCTGTTGTACCGCCCGCTGCTCGCGCTGTCGTTCTCGACGAAGAAGGCCCAGACGCTCGGCATGCGTCCGAAGGTGACGCACGCGCTGCTGCTGGCCCTGATCGCGACGGCCGTGATCGGCAGCTTCCAGGCGGTCGGCACCCTCCTGGTGTTCGCGCTGCTCGTCGGGCCGCCCGCGACGGCGGCCCTCGTCAGCCGGACCGTGCCGCGCATGATCGTCACGTCGGTAGCGATCTCGGCCGTGTGCGTCTGGGCGGGCCTGACGATCAGCTACTACGCGGGCACGGCCGGCGCCGCGACCATGGCGCTGGTGGCGGTCGCGCTGTTCTTCGTCGTCCTGTTGATCACGACCCTGACGAGGAGGGCCGCCCGTGCCTGATTCCCTGCCCACGGACGCCCACCCCGAAGCCCCCCTCGCCCGCGGCGAGGCCGTCGAGCTGGCGTACGGGTCGTCGGTCGCGGTCGCGGCGTCCGACTTCACGATCCCGCTCCACGGGGTCACGGCGATCATCGGGCCGAACGGCTCGGGCAAGTCGACGCTGCTGAACGCGCTGGCCGGCGTGGTCGAGGCGCGCTCGGGCTCGCTGGAGGTGCTCGGCGGCTCCCCCAAGGACGCCTACCGGCGCGTCAGCTACGTGATGCAGTCCCTGGCGTTCCCCGAGGGGACGCCGATCACCGTGCGGGAGGTCGTCGCGATGGGCCGGTTCAGCACGCTGGGGCTGTTCCGGCGGTTCTCGACGGCGGACACCCGCCGCATCGACTCCGCGATGGAGATGCTGGAGGTGACCGACCTGGCCAAGCGGCACCTGGGCGAGCTGTCCGGAGGGCAGCGGCAGCGGGTGTACGTCGCGCAGGGCATCGCGCAGCAGCACGAGGCGCTGCTGCTCGATGAACCGCTGACGGGCCTCGACCTCGTGTCGGCCCGGACGATCGATGCCATCATCCACACCGAGCGCGAGCGGGGGCACTCGGTCGTGCTGACCACGCACGACCTCGACGAGGCGCGGGCCGCCGACCACGTGGTGCTCATGGCCGGCCGGGTCATCGCCGCCGGGCCGCCCGGCGAGGTGCTCACCCGGCACAATCTGGAGACCGCCTACGGGTTGGGCGCCCTGCACGACTCGTCGTTCGACCTGGTCGACGACCCCACGCACGCGCACGAGCGCCAGCGCGGGAGGCGGGCGTCCTCGAAAAACCACCCGCACCCCGAGTAGGCAGGGCCCCTCTGGGCGCCCGACACGGGCGTCGGGAACCGGGCGCCCCACGGGCGCGCCGCGTACCGCGCCCCGCGGGCCGTCAGGCGCGGACCGAGCGGAGGCCGAGCCGGAAGGTCGTCGTCCGGCGGCGGTGGGCCGGCACGGTCCCGGAGTCGGGGTCGTCGTCGCGGACGCGGAGGGCGGGCAGCAGCTCGGCGAGCGTCCGGTCGAGGTCGGGGTCCGGGTGGCGCAGGTCGATCCAGCGCAACTCGGCGCCCCGCGCCGCCCGGGCGGTCTCGACGGGGCGCGGCGCCTCGTACAGCTCGACGAGCCGGGGGCCGGCGTCCGCGCGCTCGGGGCTGTAGAACGCGAAGAAGCGGACGTCCCGCTCGTGCAGCGGGATCGTCGCCAGGGCATGCAGCTCCCGCAGGACGGCGTCCAGGGCGGTCTCGCCGGGGAGGATCCTTCCGCCCGGCAGGCGGAACCCCGCCTCGTCGGCGGGGCGCACGGCCAGGACACGTCCGTCGCGGCGCCGCAGGATCGCCGCGGCCACGTCGGGCAAAGTCATAGCGACAATACTATGCACGAAGGTGGGGTAACAGCTCAATCAACAGGGGCGCCCAGGCGGGTGACACGCCGTGCGGATCGATCCAGTCGAGCTCGGCGATCTCGGCGTCGGCGGCGGCGCCGGCCACCGGGTCCGCGTATTCGAAGACGTCGGACGCGAGCGTGTAGCCCGGCTCGTTCGCGGCGTCCGTCAGGTAGGAGCCGACCGGCGCGAGGCGCGCCGGGTCGAGTGCGAGGCCGACCTCCTCGCGCAGCTCGCGAAGGGCGGCGTCAAACGAGGTTTCGCCGGGCTCCAACTTGCCGCCCGGCAACATGAATCGCGTCGTGCCGCGCTTGCGGACGACCAGCACGCGACCCGCGGCGTCCCGGGCGATCACGGCGGCGACCGTCAGGTCGGCAGGCCGGTCGCCGTTCCCGGCGCTCACTCGGCGTCGAACCGGACGTGCAGCCGCGCCGTGACCTCGAGGTCGTCGGGGCTGAGGTCGATGCCCTGACCGTCGCCCATTTTTCGCGACACCGCGAGAAGCTGGACGCCGCCCCCGTCGCCCTGGACGCCCGCCCCGGCGCCCTCCGCCCGCCCGAGCAGCCCCGGGTCGGCGATCTCGGCGAAGCGGACCTCGCCGGCGCCGGCGGCGTCCGCGATGATCTGGGCGCGCTCGCGCGCCCGCGCGACCGCCGCGGCGAGCACCTCGCGCTCGGCGTCGGCGCGGCGCTCGTCGGTGAGGCTCCACGCGACGTCGGCGAGGCTGACGCCCGGCACGGCGGCCCAGCGGTCGATGAACGCGGCGAGCACCCGGACGTCGGCGAACGTCACCCCGACCCGCGCCCGCGCGGCGTGCCGCAGCGGCGGGACGCCGCCGTCGTCGGACCACGGCCGCCACGACGACGTCGCGATGGCGCCGACGGAGAAACTGCTCACCGGGCGGGACGGCGCGTCGCGCAGCGCCTCCAGCTCGGGCGTGAGCGTCTCGATCAGGCGGGTCGCGGCGGAGGCCGGCTCATCCTTGGACGCGGACTCGAACGACACCTCGACCTGCAGCGTCGCCCGCTCGGGCCTCAGTGCAAGGCGGTGCTCGCCGACGACGGTGATACGCATGCGTCCGAGGGTACCGGCCCCCGGTGGGGGCCTCGGCGTGTGCGCTTCTCCCTGACACTCTCCACACGGGAGTGTGGAGAGTGTCAGGGAGAAACGCACCCAGGAACGCACGCACCCACCCCCGGGCTTTGAGAAACCCCCGCGCCCACCAGGCCGGACGTCTACGTTGGGGGCGTCCCCACGACGAAAGTGCCTCGATGTCCAACCCCGCCACCCGCCGGCTCTTCTCGGCGGCCGCGCTGTTCACCTTGCTCGCGGTCGCGATGGGCTCGGTGGTCTGCGCCACCCAGTCCGGTTTCGAGTGCGGCCACTGGCCGGGCTGCGACGCGAACGCGCTGCTGCCCAACGGACCCCTCACCGCCGCCCTGTTCAAGAACCCGTGGATCGAGATGGTCCACCGGACGTCCGCCATCCTCGCCGGCCCGACCGCGCTCATCGCCGCCGTCGTCGCCGCGCGCCGCCGCGACGCCGGGGCGCTGGTCAAGGTGCTCTCCTGGGTCGCCGTCGCCGGCGCGATCGTCGCCGGCTACGTCGGGCGCGGCGTCGTCATCGGGCAGCGCTTCCCCGCGTGGGTGTCGGCCGCCGACCTCGGCTCGGCCCTCGCCGCGATGATGGCGACGCTGGTCGCGGCGGTGGCGGTGCGGCGCGCTGCCCCCGGGACGCCCGCCGTCTGGGCCCCCTCCCGGCAGGCCCGGCTGGCGTGGTCGGCGGTCGGCGTCCTGCTCGTGATGCACCTGGTCAGCCTGTACGCGGCCGGCCCCGGCTCGTACACGCGCTGCATGAGCTGGCCGGTGTGGGGGCTGCTCTCCGCGGACGCCGCCGGCAGCCTCCCCCTCCAGTACGCGCGCTTCGCGCTCGCCGGGCTCGCCGCCCTGCTCATCGTCGCCGCGTTCGCCGCCGGCCCGCGCGCGCGCGCCGCGCAGGCGTCCGTCGCGCTGCTGGTGATCGTCGCCGCGCTCGGGGCGTTCATCCGCGTCACCGGCACCGACGATCTGGGCGCGCCCTACTCCGTCGCCACCGTCGCCCTGTTGTGGACGCTCACGCTGCTCGCCGCCCGCGGCAGCCTCCTGCGGTCGCACACCCGGACCATCCCGTCGGTGGACGCCGTCGCGACCAGCCGTCCCTAGGCTGAGGGGCGTGATCGCCCGTCTCCACGCCTGGTTCGCCGCCCGCCCGATGGCCGGCGACGCCGTGTGGGCCGCGGTGATCTTCCTGCCCGTCTGGATCGGCTGCACCGTCGCCCTCAACCGGACGATGGGCTCCTGGGGCCTCCTGATCGGCCTCGGCTGGACCGCGCTCTACTGCGCTCCCCTGCTCTGGCGCCGGACGCACCCCGACCTGTGCGCGCTCGCGCTCGTGCCCGCCCACCTCATCCAACTCGCGGGGACCGACAACGTCCTCCCCGGCAACGTCACCGCGCTGCTCGCCCTGTACGCGGTCGCCGCCTACGGGCGCCCGCGCCTGACGCGCCCGTGGCTGCTGTTCGGCCTGGTCGCAGCGCTCGTCGGCGCGCTCGACTGGACCGTCGTCGGCGCCATCGCCCACGGCGCGGAGCCCCTGGCGACCGACCCGCTCGGCTGGTGGATGTTCGGCTCCGCGAGCGTCGCGGCGTCCTGGTTCATGGGCATGCTCGCGCGCTCGCGGCGCTCGAACATCCAGGCGCTGCGCGACCGGGCGGACGCCCTCGAGCGCGAGCGCGACCAGTCCCGCGCGCTGGCCGCCACCCAGGAGCGCTCCCGCATCGCGCGCGAGATGCACGACGTCGTGGCGCACTCGCTGTCGGTGATCGTCGTCCAGGCCGACGGGGCCGCCTTCCTCGCCGACGCCGACGGGGACGCCGCCGAGCGGCTCGCCAGCACGCGCGCGGCCCTCGCGACGATCCAGTCCACCGCCCGCACGGCCCTCGCCGAAACCCGGCGGCTGGTCGGTGTCCTGCATGCCGGGCCCGGCGAGCCGGGCGCGGGCGACGAGGCCGAGCGCGCGCCGGCGGCGACGCTGGCGGACGTCCAGGCGCTCGTCCGGCCGCTCGCCGAGGCCGGGCGGGCGGCGTCCCTCACGATCGAGGGCGACCCGGACGCGCACGCGCCGCTCGGCGCGGGGGCCGAGTTGGCGGCCTACCGGATCGTCCAGGAGTCGCTGACCAACGTGCTGAAGCACGCCGGCCCGGGGGCGTCCGTGCGGGTGACGCTCACCCACACGCCCGGCGGGCTCGCGGTGACCGTCGCCGACGACGGGGCCGGCCCAGGCCCCACCGACGGCCGCGGGCACGGCCTCGTCGGCATGCGCGAGCGCGTGGCCGCGTTCGGCGGCACCCTGACCACCGGACGCCGCCCCTCCGGCGGCTTCGAGGTGCGCGCCACCTTCCCGACCCAAAGAGAGGACTCATGATCCGCCTGCTCCTCGCCGACGACCAGGAGATGGTCCGCGTCGGCTTCCGCATGGTGCTGGACGCCCAGCCCGACATCACGGTCGTCGCCGAGGCGTCCGACGGCGCCCAGGCCGTCGCCGCGCTCACCGGGGAGGACGCGGTCGCCGCGGACCTCGTCCTCATGGACATCCGCATGCCCGTCATGGACGGCGTCGAAGCGACCCGGCGCATCGCCGAGGCGTCCGCGGCGAAGGTGCTCGTGCTCACGACGTTCGACCTGGACGAGTACGTCTACGCCGCGCTGAAGGCGGGGGCGTCCGGATTCCTGCTCAAGGACGCCGGCCCGGCCGAGCTGCTCGCCGCGATCCACGCCGTGATGGCGGGCGACTCGGTCGTCGCGCCGTCGGCGACGCGCCGGCTGCTCGAGCGGTTCCTGCCCGGCCTGCCGGACGACCCGGACGCCCGCCGCCCAGCCCGCGAGCGCCTCGAACCCCTCACCGAACGGGAGCTCGAGGTGCTCACGGCCGTCGGGCAGGGGCTCACGAACACCGAGATCGCCGGGACGCTCTACCTCGCCGAGGCGACGGTGAAGACCCACATCGGGCACATCCTGGCCAAGCTGAACCTGCGCGACCGGGTCGGCATGGTCGTCCTCGCCTACGACACCGGGCTCGTGCGGCCGCGGGGCTGAGTGGCGCGCGGGCGTCCAGGCGGCAGAATGGCGGGGTGATCATCGCCGCTGCCGACGGAAGCTCCCTGTCGAACCCCGGCCCCGCGGGCTGGGCCTGGTACGTCGACGACGACCGTTGGGGGGCCGGCGGTTGGGCGCGAGGCACGAACAACATGGGCGAGCTGATGGCCGTCCTCGACCTGCTGAACGCCACCGCGGACGCCCGCGACGACCTGACCGTGCTCTGCGATTCGCAGTACGTCATCAACTCCCTCACCAAGTGGCTGCCCGGCTGGAAGCGCAAGGGCTGGCGCAAGGCCGACGGCAAGCCGGTGCAGAACGTGGACCTGCTGAAAGACCTGGACGCGGCCCTCCAGCGCCGCTCGGTCACGTTCGAGTGGGTGCGCGGGCACGCCGGGCACGCGATGAACGAAGCCGCGGACGCACGCGCGCGGGCCGCCGCGACCGCCTACCGCGACGGCAAGCCCGTCGACCGGGGTCCGGGGTTCCGGCCGGGCGCGCCGAAGCGGCCGAACCCGACCTACGAGCCCGCGCCGCCCGAGGCGCCCTCGCTGCTGGACGCCGACGCCCCCGCCGAGCACCCCGTCGTCGCGCTGCAGCGCGAGCTGCTCGCCGAGGACCGGCCCGGCCCCGAGCGGCTCGACGCGCTGCTGCACCCCAAGCTGACGGTGACGGACGCCGCCGGCAAGGCGTCCGGGAAGGGCCGGCTGCTGGCGCGCCTGCAGACGGCCGCGGCGTCCGGGGAGGTGGAGGTGATCGACGTCGACGAGCTCGCCCCGTGGGTCGCGCTGCTGCGCTGGCGTCGGCGGACGTCCGACCAGGTGACCGCCGCGGCGTCCGTGTGGATCAAGGCGGGCGAGAGCTGGCGGCTGCGGCACGAGACGCACACGCCGATCCTGTGACGTCCGGGGTGGGTGGCATGGGCGAGCTGGACGAGCTGGTCGAGCGGGTCGCCGAGGAGTTCGGCGGCACCCTGGACGCCATCGCCCCCGGCCTGCTCGAGGGGCTGTACCTGCGCGGCTCGCTGGCGTCGGGCGACGTCGCCCCGGCGAGCGACGTCGACGTCACCGCCGTGCTGGCGCGGCGTCCGGACGCCAACGAACTCGCCGCCCTCTCCTACGCCGTCTCCCGGGCGGACGCCGCCGCCCCCGGCCGCGCGCTCGACGGCTTCTGCTGCGTCGCGGGCGACCTGCGACGCCCGGCGTCCGAATGCCCGCCGGTGCCGGTCGTCCGCGACGGGGCCGTCGTCGGCGAGGGCACGCACGACGTCAACCCGGCGAGCTGGGCCGAACTGGCCGCCTTCGGGGTGACGCTGGCGGGGCGTCCGATCGAGTTGATGGGCGTCCACACGGACGCCGCCGAGCTGCGCGCCTTCGCGCGCCAGAGCCTCGCGACCACGTGGGCGGACGCCGCACGCACATTGGCGTCCGGGTGGCTCGCCGCCGGACGCCGCGACGACGCCGCGCCCCGCTACGTGCTGGGCGCGGCGCGGACCCTCTCCCTGTGGCGGACCGGCGAGCTCCTCTCCAAGGGCGCCGCCGGACGATGGATCCTGGACGACCTCGACCCTTACTGGCACCCGCTCGCGCGCGAGGCGCTGCGGGCCCGCGAGACCCCGGACGCCCCGACCGCCTACGAGCGGCCCACCCAGCGCGGACGCGACATCCGCGACTTCGTCGCCTGGGCGTCCGGCCAGGGAGCTCCCGCGTAGCTAGCAGCATCGGCGTCCACGAGATCTTGTCTTACCCACCAATACCTACATGTGACTGAAACATCCGGCTCCTAGTGTGCGCTCATGGGAGACACGCTCACCATCACGCACGGCGACGACAGTCTGTCGGCTGAGATCAGCCAGGGCACCATTCGCGCCACCGAACTGAAGAAGATCGTCACGCCCGACGGTCCGCTGGCCACCTACGACCCGGGTTTGGTCAACACCGCGTCCGTGAAGAGCTCGATCACCTACATCGACGGCGAGGCGGGCATCCTCGAGTACCGGGGCTACCCGGTCGAGCAGCTCGCCGAGCACTCGACGTTCCTCGAGGTGGCCTACCTCCTCATCCACGGCGATCTGCCGACCGCCGACCAGCTCGCGGTCTGGGAGGACGAGGTCAACCATCACCGCCTCGTCCACGAGAACGCGTCCCAGGTCATCGAGTCGCTGCGCTACGACGCCCACCCCATGGGCAAGCTGATGTCGGGCGTCGCCTCCATGCAGACGTTCTATCCCGACGCCCGCAACATCAACGACCCGGTCGCCCGGCATGAGAACATCGTGCGGCTCCTGGGCAAGATGCCGACGCTGGCCGCGTGGGCGTACCGACACTCCGTCGGCTGGCGGCGGGTCTACCCGAGCGACGAACTCAACTACGTCGAGAACTTCCTGGCGATGCTGTTCCAGATGCAGGAGCGCCTCTACCGGCCCGACCCGCGGCTCTCGCGCGCGCTCGAGGTGCTGTTCATCCTGCACGCCGACCACGAGCAGAACTGCTCGACGAACGTCGTGCGCGCCGTGGCGTCCGCCGACAACGACATCTACACGTCCTGCGGGGCCGGCGTCGGGGCGCTGTTCGGGCCGCTGCACGGCGGCGCCAACGAGGCGGTGCTGCGGATGCTGCGCGAGATCGGCTCGCTGGACCGCGTCCCGGAGTTCGTCGCGGGCGTGAAGAGCGGCAAGGCCCGCCTGATGGGCTTCGGGCACCGCGTCTACAAGAACTACGACCCGCGCGCGAAGGTGATCCGCCAGGCCGTCGACGACGTGTTCTCCGTCACGGGCGTGAACCCGCTGCTGCAGATCGCCGTCGAGCTGGAGAAGATCGCCCTCAGCGACGAGTACTTCACGTCGCGCCGGCTCTACCCGAACGTCGACTTCTACTCGGGCCTCATCTACGAGGCGCTGCACTTCCCGCCGGCCATGTTCACCGTGCTGTTCGCGGTGCCGCGCACCGCCGGCTGGGCCGCGCAGTGGCTCGAGGGCGTCCTCGACCCCGAGCAGAAGATCACGCGCCCCAAGCAGATCTACACCGGCGAACGTCGCCGCGATTATGTGAACATCGACAACCGCTGAACAGGCGTCCTATTGAGGACGCCCCTGCTCCGGAAAATGGGCGCCCGCGGAACCCCGCGGGCGCCCTCGTTCTGCCCAGCGGACTGCTCCCCGTGACCCGCCTGAGAATCGTGCAACCAGTTGCCAGGCCCCGGGAAAGCTTTCCCTAGTCAGACTGACAATCCGTGTCGCCCACCCGGGTGACTGGTGCTCATCGGAGCGATCCGGTGATCGATTCGAAATGTAGCCGTGGCACCATGTCTGTGTGCCTGGAACAGCCCTCTCCCTCGCCGACCGCTATGAGCTCGTGCAGCTCATCGGCAGCGGCGCCATGGGCAAGGTCTGGCGGGCACACGACCTGACGCTGCGGCGCGAGGTCGCGATCAAGATCATCAACCTCGCGGTGTTCGCCAACGACCCCAGCGTGCTGGCACGCTTCCGTCGCGAGGCGATCGCCACGGCCGGGCTGTCGAGCCCCAACATCGTGGGCGTGTACGACGCCGGCCGCGAGGGCGACTCCGCCTACCTGGTCATGGAGCTCCTGCTCGGCCCCAGCCTGAAGGCCATGATCGCCGAGCGCGGCCCGCTGCCGTGGGCCGAGGGCCTCGGCATCGCCGCCGGCGTCGCCCGCGGCCTCGCCGCGGCCCACGCGGTGGGCGTGACGCACCGGGACATCAAGCCCGGCAACGTCGTGGTGGTCGACGGCGTCGCGAAGATCGTCGACTTCGGCATCGCGCGGCTCGCCGACACGGGCGACGAGACGTTGACTCAGACGTCCACGGTGACGGGGACCGCCGCATACATGTCCCCCGAGCAGGCCCGCGGCTCCGAGGTGGGGCCCGCCAGCGACCTCTACTCGCTGGGCTGCCTGCTGATGACCTTGTTCACCGGCGCGACGCCGTTCCACGGCGACCACCCGATCGCGCTCGCGCGCGCCCAGGTGGCCGACGAGCCGCCGCGGCTGGCGTCCCGGCGTCCCGACGCGCCGGCCGCGCTCGACGCGCTGGTCGGGCGCCTGCTGTCGAAGGACGCCGCGAGCCGCCCCGACGCCCTGGCGACCGCCGCCGAGCTCGAGCGCATCGCGGAGCACCCCGGGGAGCCCGCCGCCACCCCGACGCAGGCGATGGCCGCCGTCTCCGGGGAGCCGTTCACGCCGAGCCCGCCGAAGTCCGAGCCGACCGCCCGCATTCCGGCGGTCGCGGCCGTCGACGCCGGGTCGTCCGCGGCGTCCGGCAAGAACCGCCGCCGCATGGGCGTCCTGCCGTGGGTCGCGGTCGCCGTCGCGGGCGTCAGCCTGGCCGGGTTCCTCGTGCTGCTGAACCAGCCCGAGCAGAGTTTCTCCGTGCCGTCGCCGACGGTCGTCCGCACGGTCACGATCACGCCGACGACCGAGGCCGCGCCCGAACGCACCACCCAGACGCGCCAGCGGGCTACGACGACCACGGCGCCGCGCCGCACCGCGACGGCCACGCCGACCCGGACGACGGCGACCCCCACCCCGACGCCCACCACCACCGAGGCCCCGTTGCCGACGCCGACGACCACGCAACAGGCCACGCGCACCCCGCTGCCGACCAGTCCGGCGACCGCCGGAAGCGGCGCCATCGTGCCGTCCGCGCCCGCCGCACCCCAGCCGCCGAGCGCACCTGGCGACACCGCCGGCCCGGTCGTCGCATAGTCAGCGCCTCAAAATCTCGTCTGTTGATACAGAAATCGCAAGGTGAGCAGCCCTCGAGCCGCCCTTCAGGGTGGGCGACCGAGAAACCCATTGTCACGAGCAGGTCACGACACGCGCACCTCGATGCTTGCAAATGCCACCGGTGTAACTCTGCGGAACACTTTGCGACATGCTGTCCCTTCTCTCTAAACTCGTGTTCACGAGAGGGAGTCAAAACACCACGTCGCGGGCGGCACGCCGCCACACCGGAGAGGTGACGGAACCGGTGGACGCGGATGCAGACTCTGTGTGAGACCGGGATCGTCACGCTTACCTCTGGTCGACAGCGAAGGGGCCCCAGCCAACAGCCGGGGCCCCTTTCTCGCATCGTCGGCGCCGATCACACGCCGCCCGTGATCGCGGGGCCGGGACACGCGCGTACCGTAGCTCGCGCGCACCCCGGAGCCGGCGGAGCACCCGGTCTGGGGGCCGCGCCCGATGGACGCCTCGCAGGGTGTCGCGAGAAGTCCGGCGAACCGCTTGTGACGGTTCGTCCCGGTCGATCTGATCACTAGTTAAGCGAATCCGCGCGCAGGATTACAACCGGCTCATGGCAACATGATCATATTGATCAATGGACGCCGCCGCCTGCGGCCGGCGGTGGGCAGCCTGTTCAGGACGCCCGCCGCGCGCCATCCGAAGGAGCCAGTCATGACCTACCAGCTCGACGACACCGACCGCCGCATCATGAGGGCCCTCGACGACGACCCGCGCGCCACGATCATCGCGCTCGCGCAGCGCTGCGGGCTCGCGCGCGGCACCGTCCAGTCGCGCCTGGAGCGGTTCGAGCGGGAGGGCGTCCTGAGGCCGCACAGCGTCCGGCTGGAGCCGGCGGCGCTCGGGCGCGGGCTGTCGGCCATGGTCGCCGCCGAGCTCGACCAGCACCAGTACGACCGGGTCGTCGCGGCGCTCAGCCGCATCCCCGAGGTGCTGGAGTGCTTCGCCCCCGCGGGCGAGACCGACCTGCTCTGCCGCGTGGTCGCGCGCGACCCCGACGACCTCTACCGGGTCGCCGAGGAGATCCGCCTGTGCCCGGGCATCTCCCGGACGCGGACGAGCGTCTATCTGCGCCTGCTCGTGCCCTACCGGACGTCGAGGCTGCTCGACGCGTGAGCCGGCCGCTCAGCCCTTGAGCTCGACCGTGTCGGGGCTGCTGCCCGAGCGCCGGTCGATGTTCAGCCCCGAGATCGCGGCCACGTCCTCGTCGGAGAGCTCGACGTCGAACACGCCGGCGTTCTCGGCCATGCGCTCGGGGTGGGTCGACTTCGGGAACACGACGTCACCCCGCTGCAGGTGCCAGCGCAACACGACCTGCGAGACGGTCTTGCCGAGCCGCTCGGCGATTCCATTGAGCACGGGGTCGTCGAGGACGGCTCCGCGCGCCAACGGCGACCACGCCTCGGTGACGATGCCCAGCTCTGCGTGCAGGGCGCGCAGCGGCTCCTGGGTGAGGTAGGGGTTCACCTCGATCTGGTTCACCGCGGGCACGACGCCCGTGGCGTCGATGATCGCGCGCAGGTGCTCGGGCTGGAAGTTCGAGACGCCGACCGCCCGGACGCGGCCCGTCTCCAGCAGCCCGACCAGCGCCCCCCAGGTGGCGACGTAGTCGGTCGTCCGCGGCAGCGGCCAGTGGATGAGGTAGAGGTCGAGCACGTCGAGCCCGAGGTCGTCCATCGTGCGCTCGAAGGCCGCGCGGGCGGCGTCCGGCTCGTGGTACGGGTTGTCGAGCTTCGAGGTGACGAACAACTCCTCGCGCGGCAGCCCGGACGCCGCGAGCGCGCGTCCGACACCGGCCTCGTTGCCGTACATGGCGGCGGTGTCGACGTGCCGGTAGCCGAGGCCGAGGGCCTCGGCGACGGCACGCTCGGCGTCCTGCTGGGGGATCTTGTAGGTACCGAAGCCGAACTGGGGAATCTCCACGCCCCCGGCGAGCGTGAGCACGGGGCTGGGCAGGGCGGCGGTCATACGGTCTCCTTCGCCGCGGCCGGACGCCGTCGCTCGCTGTCGGCGACGAGACGGTCGACGACCCCGGCGATGGCCGCGTCGCCGGTGACGTTCGTCGCGGTCCCGAACGAGTCGATGGCGATGTAGGTGGCGATCATCAGGCCGACCTGCGCCTCGTTGAACCCGAGCATCGACGACAGCAGGCCCGCCGCGGTCATGATCGCGCCGCCCGGCACGCCGGGCGCGGCCACCATCGTGACGCCGAGCATCATGATGAACCCGGCGATCACCTCGGGGCGGATCGGCATGCCGTACAGCATCATGATCGCCAGGCTGAACGTGGTGATCTTGATCGTGGAGCCGGCCAGGTGGATCGTCGCGCAGAGCGGGATGACGAAGGACGCCACCGGCTCGCTCACGCCCATCCGCATCGCCTGGCGCAGCGTCACCGGGATCGTCGCCGCGGACGACGACGTGCCGAGCGCGGTCACGTACGCGGGGAGCATCGTCTTCAGCATCACCAACGGGTTGCGCCGGAAGAACAGGCTCGACACCGTGAACTGGATCAGCAGCAGCACGACGGTGAGCGCGAACACGAACACGACGACGCCGAGGAACGTCGTGATCACGGCGAACACCTCGCCGGTGGCCGACATGTTCAGGAAGATGCCGAAGATGTAGAGCGGCAGCAGCGGGATCAGCGTGGTCCGGATCACCATGTTGACGATGTCGCGGAACTCCACCATCGCGCGCTGGATGACCGTCCCCTCCACGAACGTCAGCGCGACGCCCACGAGGAAGCTGAGCACCAGGGCGGTCATGACCCCGAAGACCGGCGCCATCTCGACCGTGAAGTAGGGGCCGAGCAGGGAGTCCTCGGGGTTCGTCACGTTGCCGACGCTCTTGCCGGCGAGGATCGACGGCAGCACGAGCGTGCTCGCCCCGTAGCCGAGGAAGCCGGCGAACAGCGTCGAGCCGTACGCGATCGCCGCCGTGATGCCGAGCCACTTGCCGGCGCCCTTGCCGAGCTCGGAGATCGCCGGGGTGATCAGGCCCACGATGATGAGGGGGATCACGAAGCTCAGGTAGTTGCCGAACAGGCCGTTGAAGGTGGCGAACACCTTCACGAGCCACTGCGGGAAGAAGAACCCGCAGACGATGCCCAGGACGATCGCGATGAGGATCTTCGGCAGCAGCCCGAGATGACGCCGCTGGCGCGGCTCGGCGGCGGGGGCCTGAAGGCCGGGCTGAGAAGGAGTGTCAGAGGTGCTCACCGCAGCAGCGTATCCGGCCCGGCCGCGCCCGCGAGCCCTTCCCACGGTGGCTGTGGAGCCCGGCGCCGCCGCCGGCGTACTAGCCTCGAACGCCGAAGGAGGTTTTCATGCCCACCACCCCCTCCAGCACCGTGCACGACGTCGCGCTCATCTTCGAAGGCGGCGGCATGCGCGCCGCCCTGACGTCGGCCGTCGTCGCCGCGCTGCTGGACGCCGGCATCTATTGCGACTTCGTCACCGGCATCTCGGCCGGTTCGAGCAACACCGTGAACTACCTCGCGCGCGACCCCCAGCGCGCCCGGCGGTCGTTCGTCGAGTTCGTGTCCGACCCCCGGTTCGGCAGCTGGCGGACGTTCGCGCGGGGCGAGGGCTGGTTCAACGCGCGCTACATCTACGAGGAGACGAGCCTGCCCGACCAGGCCCTGCCGCTGGACTTCGAGACGTTCCAGGCCAACGACGCCGCCTTCGCCATCGGGGCGTTCCGCTGCGGCGACGGCCAGGAGGTCTACTGGGGCCGCGACGACGTGGCCACGCTGCGCGACCTGCTCGTGCGGGTGCGGGCGTCCTCGACGATGCCGGTGCTCATGCCCCCGGTCACGATCGACGGGCAGGTCTACGTCGACGGGGCGCTCGGGCCCACCGGCGGCATCGCGCTGGACGCCGCCCGCGCGGCCGGGTACGAGCGGTTCCTCATCATCCTCACCCAGGAGCGCGGCTACGTGAAGGAGCCGCTGCGCTACCCCGGCTTCTACCGGCGGCACTTCCGGCGCTACCCGGCGGTCGCGGATGCCCTGTTGTCGCGGTTCCACCGCTACAACGAGACCCGCGAGGAGGTCTTCGAGCTGGAGCGTTCCGGGCAGGCGATGGTGTTCGCCCCCGAGATCATGCCGATCTCCAACGGGGAGCGGAACGTCGCGAAGCTCGCGGCCGCCCACCAGCTCGGGCTGGCGCAGGCCGGCCGCGAGGTCGGCGCCTGGAAGGAGTTCTGCGGGCTCGCCTGAACCGGCGTCCCGTCTGCGCGGCGCCCGCGCGCATTTTGCCGGGGCGGCGTCCCCCTGCCAGGGTGACCCCATGAACGTGACCCGGGCGCAGGCCCTCCGCTACCGCTGGCGCGCCCAGGGCTTGGACGCCGCCGAGGCGTCCGTCGGGCTGACGGACGTCGCGGCGCTCGACCTGGGCGTCCAGGACGGCGCGAACCACGCCGGACGCCTCGCGCTCGTCGCGCGCGGCGTCGCCCCCGACGAGGCGGCACGCGCGCTGGCGGGCTTCACCGACGAGCTCGCGCTCGTCTGGTCGCTGCGCGGGGCGCCGCACCTGTACCGGCGGGCGGACCTGCCCGACGTCCAGCGGGCGGTCTCGCCGTTCTCCGAGGCGGACGCCGTCAAGCGCGCGATCACCGCCGGCAAGGCCCTGCCGGCGGCCGGCGTCGGGATGCTGGACGCCGTGACGGCCATGGCGACGGCCGCGCGGGAGGCGACGGCGTCCGGGCCGTTGACGAAGGGCGAGCTGTCGGCCGCGCTCCGCGAGGCCCTCCCGGACGCCTACAGCTACGACTGTCGCGGGTGCGGCGTCCGGCACCCGTACGACCAGCTCTTTCGGCTGGCGCCCCTGCACGGCGGCCTGGAGCTGGAGCCCGGCACGAACCCGCCGACGATCCGGCAGGCGCCTGGGTGGCCGCGGCGGGACCCGGGGCCGCGCGACCCCGGCTCGGCGCCGGCGCGGCTGCAGGTCGTCCGGGGGTACCTGCGCTTCCTCGGGCCGGCGGCCCCGCGGGACGTCGCGGCCTTCCTCGAGACGTCCGTCGCCGAGGTGAAGGCGCACTGGCCCGGCGACGCGGTCGAGGCGTCCGTCGACGGCCGCTCCGCGTGGATCCTGGACGCCGACGCCGCGGCCCTCGCGGAGGCGTCCGAGCCGCCGGTGGCGAGGGAGCGCGGCGTCCGGCTGCTGTCGGGCTTCGACCTGCTCACCGCCGCGAAGGACCGCGAGCTGCTCGCGACGAAGGCGCGGCACCCGGAGTTGTGGCCGGCGCTGGGGCGTCCGGGGAGCGTGGTGCGCGACGGCGAGATCGTCGGCACGTGGCGGCCGAA
Organism: Nigerium sp.; assembly: GCF_039811905.1. Lineage (NCBI taxonomy): Bacteria > Bacillati > Actinomycetota > Actinomycetes > Propionibacteriales > Propionibacteriaceae > Nigerium > Nigerium sp. The sequence continues at coordinate 66,835 of NZ_JBDHZL010000005.1, forward strand.
GTCGTCCGGGGAGCGGCTGACGATCACGGTCGAGCCGTGGGCGGACGACGTCCCCGTGGACGCCGTGGGCGTCCAGGCGGAGCTCGTCGCGCGGGCCCGCGGGCAGCGGCTCGCCGCGGTGAAGGGGGTCTGAGGATGGTCGCGCGCGGGCACGAGGGTGACCCGGCTGCGGGCGGCGGACACCGCCACCCCGCCGACCGGGCGGCGCGGATCGCCGAGTGGGACGCGCGCTACGCCGAGGCGGAGCGCACGTGGAGCGGGCGTCCGAACGAGGCGCTCGTCGCCGAGCTGGCCGACGAGCCGCCCGGGCGAGTGCTCGACGTCGGCTGCGGCGAGGGCGCGGACGCCGTCTGGCTCGCGAGCCGCGGCTGGGAGGTCACCGCGATCGACGTGTCCGCGGTGGCGTTGCGGCGGGCGCGGGCTGCGGCGGAGGCGTCCGGGGTGCGGGTGACGTTCCTGCAGCTCGACCTCGCGGACGCCGGCGCCCTGGGCGCCTTCGACGCGGTCTCCGCGTGCTACGCGCCGCTGGACAAGTCCCCCGGACGCGACGCCGAGCGGGCGCTCGCCGGCGCGGTCGCGCCGGGCGGCGTCCTGTTGTGGGTGCATCACGCGGACGTCGACCGCGCGCGGGCGGCCGAGCACGGGTTCGACCCCGACGACTACCTTTCGGACGCCGACGTCCTCGCCGCGCTGGAGGCCGACCGAGCCGCGGGCTGGGTCGTCGAGACCCACGCCCGCCGCGCGCGGCACGTCACCGAGGGGGCGGGGGCGCACCATCGAGACGACGTGGTCGTCCGGGCGCGCTTGGGACGGGTCAGCCCGCCGGACGCTCCCCCGCGTCCAGCTTTTTGAGCAGCGGCGTCACGATGTCCATCGGCAGCGGGAAGACCACCGTCGAGTTCTGGTCGGCGCCCAACTCCAGCAGGGTCTGCAGGTAGCGCAACTGCAGGGACGCCGGCGACTCGCTCAGCCGGTCGGCCGCGAGCTTCAGTTCCTCGGACGCCTGCAGTTCGCCGCGCGCGTTGATGACCTTCGCGCGCCGCTCGCGCTCGGCCTCGGCCTCGCGGGCCATGGCGCGCTGCATCTGCTCGGGGATCTCGACGTCCTTGATCTCGACGACCGACACGTCCACGCCCCACGGCTGCGTCTGCACCTCGATGATCTCGCGCAGGTCGTGGTTGAGGGCGTCGCGGTGGGCGAGCAGGGTGTCGAGGTCGGCGCGGCCGAGCACCGACCGCAGCGTCGTCTGCGCGATCTGGGACGTCGCGATCGCGTAGTTCTCGACCTCCATGACGGCCTTGATCGGGTCCATCACGTTGAACAGGACGACCGCGTTCACCCGCGCCGGCACGTTGTCGCGCGTGATGATCTCCTGCGGGGGGATCGTCAGCGTGACGACGCGCTGGTCGACGCGGATGATGCGCTCGAACCCCGGGACGACCAGGTGCAGGCCCGGCGTGTAGAGGTGTCGGAGGCGTCCGAGGCGGAAGACCACGCCGCGTTCGTATTCGGGGATGACCTTGAGGCTGAGGCCCACCCCCACCAGCACGAGGATGACGAGGGCGAGCACGATGACCAGCCAGGGCGGCATGTCAGTCCTTTCCGACGCGGCGGCGGTCCGACGACCACCGGGTCGAGTAGCGATCGATGAGTTCCTCCGCGGAGGGCTGCTGCGGCTGGGACGCCGCCGTGTCGGCCATACCCTCCGCGGGGAGGTGTTCGGGGAAGTTCGCGGGGCTGTTCCACAGGTGCCGCGCGAGCGGGTAGACGCCGGCCGCGCCCACGACGACGACCGTCGTGCCGAGCACGACGAGGTCGAGCACCTCGTGGGCCGCGATCAGCATCGCCAGCGGCAAGAAGATGCCGATCACGGCCACGAGCAGCGCGATGCCGCGCTGGAAGCGCCCCGCCTCGGAGAACGGCCACGGGTCGAGCTGCTTGGTGATCTCGCGCGGCCCGGGCGTCGGCGAGCACGCCTCCTTCACCGGGCAGCGGCCGCAGACGGCGTGCTGCCCGACGTAGCGGATGACGCGCTTGTCGGGGTCGAAGGACGCCGGCCAGAGCCATTGGTCCTCGTGACACTTCCAGGCGTCGTGGTCCTCGTGGTAGACGAAATTCCCCGTCCGCCAGGACGCCGAGCGCTCAGCGCTGCGGCGTCCCAGCTTGTCGATGCCCCACGCGACCCCCAGCATGAAGAGCGCGTAGGCGGCGACCATCCAGACGAGCGGATCGGGAAGGGCCATCAGGCTTCGGCCTCCTCCCGCCAGCCGCCCTTCTTCTTCGACGGGTGGAGCTCGGTGTAGAGCACGTCCTCGGGGAACTCGTGGACGGTCTTGCCGTGCCGGAAGTTCCGGACGCCCTGGAACGCGATCCACAGGAACGGCAGCGTGCCGCCCACGATGAAGATCACGTCGCCCGGCAGGCGTCCCCACTCGATGAGGGCGTTGTTCGGGTTCGTGATGTACCCCAGCGAGCGGGCCTCGAAGTACCCGGAGCCGACCGAGTGGTACAGCTGCAGGATGCCGAGGGGCAGCAGGGTGGCGAACACCATCCACGCCAGGCCGATGTTGAGGCTCCAGAAGCTGATCTTGGCCAGCTTCTCGGGCCACTTCTCGGCCGGGATCAGGTACCGCAGCGCGAACATCGACAACCCGACGGCCAGCATGCCGTAGACGCCCATCATGGCCGCGTGGCCGTGGTTGGCGGTCAGCGCCGTCCCGATCTCGTAGTAGGAGACGATCGGCAGGTTGATGAGGAAGCCGAAGATGCCGGCGCCGACGAAGTTCCAGAATCCGACGGCGACGAGGAACATGACCGCCCAGCGGTGCGGGAACGGCTTGTCGCCCTTGGCCTCCTGCCGGGCGCCGAGCTGCATGAACGCCCAGGCCTCGACGGTCAGGAACGTCAGCGGGATGACCTCGGCCGCGGAGAAGAACGCGCCCAGCGCCATGTGCTCGACCGGCGTGCCGGAGAAGTACAGGTGATGCATCGTGCCGAGGACGCCGCCCGCCGAGTACAGGATGACGTCGAGGAAGATGATGCCCAGGGCGATCTTCTCGCGCACCACGCCGAGCAGCACGAACACGTAGGCGACCATGACGGTGCTGAACAGCTCGAGGAAGTCCTCCACCCACAGGTGCACGACCCAGAAGCGCCAGAACTCGGCGACGGTCAGGTGCGTGTCGGTGCGGGCCAGCAGGCCGACGGCGTAGAACGCCGGGATGGCCAGGCCGGAGAAGAAGAACAGCCAGGGCATGTTGCCCTTGCTCTCGCCCTTCAGGCGCGCCTGGATGCCGCGGAAGATGATCGCGATCCAGATGAACATGCCCAGCGTGAGCAGCACCTGGAAGACGAACGGCAGGTCGATGTACTCCCACTGCTGCGCGAACAGCGGGCCCTTGGCCCACGGGACGCCGTGGATCGACAGCGCCTCGGCGAGCATGGAGCCGAACACGACGACCGCGACCGCGCCGAGCAGGATGTACGCGAGGACGCCCTGGCCCTTCGGCTCACGCTTCGCGATGAACGGCGTCAGGAAGATGCCGGCCGCCAAGAAGCCCGCGGCCGTCCAGAAGAGCGAGAGCTGCAGGTGCCAGGTGCGCGCCAGGTTGAACGGCAGCAGCGCGGCCAGGTCGAACCCGAAGAAGCTCTGCAAGTCGGCTCGATAATGCTCGGCCGCCGACCCGAGGAGCGTCTGGGCGACGAACAGCAGGGCGATGACGAGGATGAACCACGCGACCGCCCGCTGGCCGGGCGTCAGGCCCACCTCCCCCGGCTGCCGGAACGAGATCGCGGGCGCTTCTTCTGAATGCCAGCCGATCTTGCGACTCCAGCGGCCGTAGACGGCGAACATGATGCCGGTCCCGCCGATGAGCATGATGAGGGAGAGCACCGACCAGACGACGAGATCGGCCGTCGGAGCGTTGTTGACGAGCGGCTCGGGTGGCCAGTTGTTCGTGTAGGAGTAGTCGTGGCCGGGCCGCTGCGCCGCGGACGCCCACGCCGTCCACGCGAAGAAGGACGTGACCTGCTTGACCTCGGTCGGGTCGGTGATCGCGTTGGCGATGAGGCCGTTCTTCTTCGAGTCCGGCCCCAGGAACTGCGTGTAGTACTTGATCTGCTCGTCGTACGCGCGGGTCTGGAGGTCGGAGAACGTCAGCGTCTTGGTCGCCTCGTCGAAGCGGTTGGCGCGGAAGTCGGCGACGAGGGCGGCCTGCGGGTCGGGGACGCCCTGGCGGGCGAGGTCGTCCCGGGCGAAGGTCGCCGCGTGACGCAGGTACTCGGCCGTGAAGTCGGGGCCGAGGTAGGCCCCGTGCCCCATGATCGAGCCGTACTGCATGAGGCCGCGGGCCTGGAAGATCTCCTGGCCTGCCGTGATGTCCTGCCCGGTGAAGAGCACATCGCCGTTCTGGCTGACCACCCGGTCGGGCATCGGCATGGACGCCGTGTACGTGCGGTAGGCGAGGATGCCCATGACGAAGAAGCCGAAGAGCATGACGAGGGCGACGCCCTGCACCCAGCCCTTCCCGACGATCATCTTCGGGTTCGGCGTCGGGGTTGAGGGGGGCGCTGACTGCGAGGTGGCCAAGGGAGTCCCTTTCTTGCAGGGGAGCGGATGCGCCGCACGCTAGCACCGCGAATCCCCGCCGGATAGGCGAATCTACAGTTTGGCCTGGG